>JAFVHZ010000168.1 GCA_017474265.1 Bacteroidales bacterium
GTGTTGTTGTCATTGCGCAGGATGTCTATTCCCGTCTCCTCAATGTGTCTTGAAACGAAAGAAAGAAGCCACTGATATGCCTCTTCATTGCCCAAATCAATCATGTGTGCATCGACACGGGGATACTTGCCCACCTTAGGGCGCGGATAGGAATCAGGTAGATGAAGCATCCATTCAGGATGTTCAACCGCTACCGGAGTACCGGCAACCGCACGTTCAAGTTCAAACCACAGAAGAAATTTCATGCCGGCTTCATGCGCCGCATCACTTACCACTTTCAGACCATCCGGATGAACAACTGTATTCACATTCCAGTCACCTACCACCCCATACCAGTCTTCATCAGCAGAGTCCTGATAAGGCAGTGTCTCATGCGGACCGCCGAACCACCCGGCATCAATCCAGTAATTGTCATAACATACGTCAAGTTCCTTGATCTTGGCAATGTTTGCCAGATGCTTCTCTGTGGTCGTTCCACCCCATGAAGGGAAAGAAATCGGCACGACAAGATCCTTTCCTGAAGGTTTTGGAGACGAGTACTTGACAATATAGCGCCTAAGCACATTATGCGCATCGGTACATTCTCCGTTCCAGAACAGCATCATCATAAGAGGAGTACGTATCTTCTCGCCTGGATACAACCGAAGATTCGTCTTTTCAAGACCAGACTCAACATTCAGGACATCACCGGCAGTGGTGAACCTTGCCTTCCACTGTCCGGCCCATCCGACGCTTGCAATCACACCCTCCCCAGCCGATCTGTGAATATTGAAGAAGGGAAGAAAATTATATGAAGACCATCCGGCCCTTGCGTTGAAATACATCTCACCGTTTCGTGCCGTGACAACAGAATCCTTCAGGGCAAAGTCATCAAAGCCGTCATGAGACCCGAGAGAATATCTGAATGTATAATCTCCTTCACCGGACATCATCAGAGGCAGGTCTGCGGCAAGGATATTACTGAAGACACCAGTAGTGTCTTTTCCCGTATTCTCTATATAACAGGTCCATTCAACCACTGGAAACTCAGGAGCGATCCTTGCATCTACCGTATATATCAGACCCGTACGATCATCACGAAAAGTGGAGGTACGCACCTTCCATCCTTGCCCATCAACGGACTTTCTCACTGAATGACGGGTACCGGACAGGACAGAGTCAGATGCGGCTCCCTCATATACAAAGCCGAGCGCCGGTGATGTTTCGGATGTGATTGTCATGAAGAAATCCTCTGCACGCTCAAACTCTCTTCCGCCTCTGACGGAAAATGTACATGCAGACAGGATCAATGATGTAAGACAAAAGAGATATGATGTATACTTCATAATTATTTATGTGGCTGATTATTTCTTCTGATTTTCTGTATAGAATTCAATTATCCTCGAGATCGCCCTTTGACATACAGGGCAGAACGCTTCCGCAGAATTGGTCTTCATGCGGCAGTCAGGGAACGGTCTGTAGACTCCTTTGGACTGATACCCGGCACCTTCATATACACCTATGAGACTGTCCATCGAGACTCCTTCATGGAACTGTTTCCAGATATTGCCGCTGACAGGCTCTGTAGGTATACCTACCACTTTCGGAAGCATGTCGTCCCACTTTGACTTGAAGTCATAAAGTGTGGTGATGTTCTGTTCCCATGGCTCGCAGTCAGGATAGTAATACTCGACGAACTGGTCGTCATAATAATACTCGTCGGCAAGACCTCCGAAACTATGGCCGAACTCATGCACCACTACCGGTTTGAAGGCCGGATGTCCGGCTGTAGTCAGAGTGTACGAATTGAATATTCCGCCGCCACCGTAAGTGTCGGTATTGGCAAGGATGATTATATGCTCATATGGAATACCGCCAAGACGGTCATGGAGTTGACGCAGACGAAGGGTCGTAAGGTATCTGTCCATATAGAACGTATTGAAATGCGCGCCCAAGGCCGTCTTTTTCCATAATCCCTCTCCAGGCACACTTACACCGCTGTCCTCCGAAGGAAGGGCTACTGCCACATAATTGAACCTGTCCTTATATTTATTGAAAGGCTCGTGCTCGAGCAGGGCCTCCATAGCAGTCTTTGCGTCTTCATAGAATTCATCTGCCTCGACATCAGTATAGCCTTCAGCAACAATAACAACATCGATGCATTCCTCCACAGGACCGCTCTTCAGCAGATATCTGTGAGGAGCAGGATCAGGGTTCAGGCGACGGATCAGGATATCGGAAGGATCGACCATATGTGTCAGTGAAGCGGAAACACCGCCTCGGAAATCATACAGTTCCACCTTCACAAGAGCCTTTGATGAAGGCATAGGAAGAAGAAAGACATTCTCGAATGACTTACGGACACGAGTAGCCTCCTCTGTAGCCTGCCATTCCTGGAACAGAGTAGAGAAACTCTGCACATAAAGGATTTCACCTGTTGCCACATCTCTCATACTGATCTGTCCGTTTCCCCTCAGAGGAGCCTTGTCCAGATTGACTCTTCGTCCGGCCCAGCCGTCAAATGAAGACATCTCGTCAAGAGATATATCCTGCGACTTTGCAGTACCGGAAAAAATATAATCCACCCTTAATGTCTTGTCCTGTGCGGCCATTGAAATCACCGACAGGAAAGTCACAAACACAGTTACAACGTATTTCATATCTCTTTATCTATCAACTTCTTACCATATTAAATATCAAGCGATTGCATCACACACATCATCAGATTCGGGAAGCACAGTTTATACCATCAAGTGCAGAAGACACTATTCCTCCGGCATATCCCGCTCCCTCACCGCATGGGTAAAGTCCTGACACCTGAGTGTGCTCAAGAGTCTCCGGGTCACGAGGGATACGTACCGGTGACGATGTACGGGACTCCACGCCCAGAAGAAGAGCATCATTGGTATAATAACCGTGCATCTTCTTGTTTCCTATTTCAGGGAAGGCATACTTGAGCCTCAGCGAGACATGCTCTGGCAGAAGTTCATGCAGAGGTGCATTTGCCGCACCCGGATGGTACGAAGTCTGAGGCAGACCGCTCGAAGGAACCCTGCGGCAGAAATCCATCATCCTCTGTGCAGGAGCCTTCAGAGAGCCGGTGTACTCGAACATCTTCCTTTCAACATCCTTCTGGAAATGAAGGAGGGCGAGAGGACCATGCTGTGCATATTCAGGAAAGTCCTCAGGCTCTATCTGTACGACAACTCCTGCATTGGCCCATTTGGAATTACGCTGAGAATTGGACATGCCGTTGAGGACAAGTTCCCCTGATGCCGTAGACGCCGGAACCAGGATTCCTCCCGGACACATGCAGAAAGAGAAGACTCCCCTGCCCTCGATCTGGGTTACGAAAGAATATTCGGCCGTCGGCATATATGGCTGATATTTGCCGTGGTACTGGATCCTGTTGATAAGGGACTGCGGATGTTCCACCCTGACTCCCATGGCGAAGCCCTTGGCCTGAAGTTCCCAGCCCTTGCGGTCAAACATTTCGTATATATCCCTTGCAGAATGTCCTGTGGCAAGGATCACCTTGCGTGATGAATATACGTCAGACGCCCCGACATGGACATCAAACGATCCGTCGCCTTTTTTGACTATGTCCGTCACACGGGAATCGAAATGGTATTCACCGCCATGTTCTATGATGCACTTGCGGATATTCTCCACCACAACAGGAAGACGGTCGCTGCCTATATGAGGATGGGCATCGATCAATATTGACGGATCGGCTCCGAAACGCACCAGTTGATGCAGGACCTCACGGATGTCTCCGCGCTTGGATGACCTTGTGTATAGTTTGCCGTCAGAGAATGTACCTGCACCACCTTCTCCGAAGCAGTAGTTCGAATCAGGGTTGACATCTCCTTCCTTAGACAGCCTCGCCATGTCGAATTTGCGCGCATGGACATCCTTGCCGCGTTCCAGTATGACAGGCTTGAAACCTCTCATCAGAAGGCGCAAGGCGGCGAACATGCCGGCAGGACCTGCTCCGACTATAATCACCGGCTCCGAAGATGAAACGTCCTTATATTCTTCAAGGACATAGTCAGGCATGACCTCATCCGGTCTGAAGACCTCGACCTTGTACCTGTAAAGGATATCATTGCGCGCATCGATCGACCTGCGCACTATCCGGTATTTTATCTGCATCTTTGCCTTGGGAGAGACTCCGAGAGCCTTCAATGCGGCAGTCTGGATCTCATCGGCAGAGAGTTCCTTGCCTAGTCTGCATGTGATTTCAATCTCTTTCATTATCAGAATTCCGCTAATCGTGATACCGGCGCCACATCAAGAGATGAGCGCTCACCGTTCATATAATGGAACCATCCGGCAATCGCTATCATGGCAGCATTGTCAGTAGTGAACTTGAATTCCGGGAGGAAGGTCGTCCACCCCCTCTTCTTACCTTCTTCGACAATGCGCGCACGCAGTCCGCTGTTGGCGGAAACGCCTCCACCTATCGTGATATGCCTGATTCCGGTCTGTTTTGCAGCCTTGATGAGTTTGTCCATAAGGATATCTATCAATGCCTTCTGGAAACCTGCGCAGATGTCGGCCTTGTTCTTTTCCATGAACTCAGGATCAAGGGCCATCTGGTCGCGGACGAAATATAGCAGAGAGGTCTTGATGCCGCTGAAACTATAGTCGAGTCCTGGTATATGCGGTTTAGAGAACTTGAACCGGTCAGGATCGCCTTCCTTGGCCAGACGGTCCACTATCGGACCACCAGGATATCCGAGTCCCATCATCTTGGAACATTTGTCAAAAGCCTCACCTACCGCATCGTCGATGGTCTGTCCCAGAATCTCATATTCAAGAGGACTGTCAACCCTGACGATCTGAGAGTTTCCTCCGGACACAAGCAGACATAGATAAGGGAATTCAGGGCATCTGTTTTCAGAGCCTTCCTGCTTGATGAAGTTCGCAAGTATATGACCCTGAAGGTGATTCACTTCGGCCAAAGGCTTCCCGAGAGACATCGCAAGTCCCTTGGCGAACGACGTTCCCACAAGCAGAGAGCCCAGAAGGCCGGGACCGCGGGTGAACGCTATTGCTGTGATATCCTCCGGACTTATGCCGGCACGGGTGATGGCCTCGCTCACAACAGGAACGATGTTGACCTGATGTGCACGCGAAGCAAGTTCCGGAATCACACCGCCATAAGCCTTGTGGACATCCTGACTGGCCAGCACATTGGACAGAAGCCATCCGTCTCTGATGACCGCAGCGGATGTATCGTCGCAAGAAGATTCTATTCCTAAAATTATATCTGCCATAAAATTCGGTTTCTTATCAACAGGCACATATTATGCATTTATGCCGACTGCAAAAATACGGATTTTATCCGATATTTTTACTATTTTTGCAAGTTGGACAGAACAATAAAGACCAGAGTTATCAAAAGAGTCGTAAAAATAGTCTGGCGCACGTCAGTCGCCGTATCTGCTTTCCTGTTTGCGGTAGCGCTTATCTTGCAGTTGCCGCAGGTTCAGACTTTCGTCTCAAACAGAGCATTGAAGGTTCTGAGTGAGGCATTTGACGGAGACATCACTGTCGAAAAGATCCATCTGAAGCCATTCACGACCCTGGTCATCAAAAACATAGCAATTGTCGACCGCGAGCCTGTCCAGGATCCTCTCAACCCTGCCAGCCCCAGGATAGACACACTCTTCAGGGCAAAGTACGTCATTGCCAGGTTCACATTTGACGGTCTGATACGTCGGGAGGGAATTCATCTTAATTCGGCATATGTGGAGAACGCCCAGATGAATCTGGTATTGGAAGACAACATCAAGGGATACACAAAGAACAAGGGCACAGACAATCTTTCCCGCATATTCCGTCTGGTTCCTAAAACTCCGGAGAAAAACGAAAAGGAAATCTTCCATATCAGAAAGGTGGAGATCCGGGACATGGGCTTTGCAATGAAGAGTTACATGACAGAAAGGCCGACATACTCTGGTGGCATTGACTGGAATGACCTGGACATCAAGAACATAAACCTGATGGCAAAAGGACTTGGATTCAAAGGAGGCATCATGTCCGGTGATCTGGAACGCCTTTCATTCCGTGAAAAGAGCGGATATGAAGTTGAAGACCTTACGGGAAGTGCCAGAGTAGGAAGAGGAAAGACAATCGTTGAAAACCTCCATATTGACGATCTTTGGTCGGACGTGCATCTCAACCTCTTCATGATGAGTTATGAGAATGTCAAGGCGTTCCAGAACTTCATTGAAGAAGTGAAACTGGATGGTGACATAGCGCGGAGCGAACTGGATTTCGAGACCATTTCCTATTTTGCCCCTGAACTGAAAGGCAATGACCTGAAGGCTGTTGTCTCGGGAAAGATGTCTGGTCCGGTAGACGATTTCGCATTCAAGGAGATCGCAATAAACTGTCTTTCAGGAGAATTCTCAGGAAAAGCGGACGGAAGGATGACAGGACTCCCCGACATAGGAAGGACACGCCTGACAGCGGTTCTCAAGGACTTTACATTCACCAGTACAGGACTTGGCTTGTTCATTACAGAGTGGATGATGGGCAAAGGAGTACTGGATCTTGGAAGGTATGCGGAAGGAACGACCTTCTCCATGGAAGCAAAAGCATCCGGACTTCTGAATCACCTGAATGTCCAGGCAGACATCGGTTCTCCAGCAGGAGGACTGACGGCAGACCTTCGTCTTGACGACATCGTCATCCCCAAAAAGAGCATCGGAATTTCCGGTAATGCGACCACGGAAGCCCTGGATCTGGGCAAGATACTCGGAAACAGCGTCCTTGGTCCTGTTGATCTGCACACATCTTTCGATGCAGGCATCGGCACCGGAAAAAATCCTTCGTCAGTAAGAATCGACACACTCAACATCCGGCGTCTAAATGCCAACCGATACGACTATTCGAACATAGCGGCCGTCGGAAAACTTGAAAACAATGCATTCGACGGAAGGATCATCTGTCATGACCCTAATCTCAACTTCATCCTTCAGGGAACATTCGCCCTGTCTGCCAAAACTCAGAATGCCCGCTACAAATTCTACGCAAACGTCGGACACGCAGACCTGCAGGCCCTGAACATAGACAAGAGAGGGACATCAAGGATAGACCTTACCGCCAGTGCCGACTTCACAAAGACGGGCAAAGGAGACTTGCGAGGAAAAATCGACATAGGAGGGCTCACGCTCGAAAACAGTATGGGGCGCAACGACATCGGAAACATCAGCGTGACCTCATACAGCAGAGACCATCAGTACATCATAAGGATGGACTCCGGATTTGCCAACGGAAAATATACAGGCACTGCCCCTGTAACGACTTTCATATCCGATCTCAGAGACATCACACTCAAGAAGGAACTTCCTGCCCTTCTGCCGGACTCGACATATGTATGGAACGGAAACAGTTATGACCTGAACTTCAGATGCAGCAATTCAATGGACATACTGAGTTTCATAATGCCGGGACTGTATGTTGACGAAGGTACATCACTTGATGCATCTCTCAGCAAGGATGGCCTGTTCACGGCAGAACTGAATTCTGACAGACTGGCATTCAGAACGAATTATCTGAAGGGAATCTCTCTGAAATTCGACAATAATGAAGATGACCTTAAGGGATCCATGGACTGCGATGAAATCAAGGTTGCATCCGTCACATTGAAAGACAACCGCTTCGACATCCATGGCGGGGCCGATCAGATCGGCATCAGATACGCATATGACAACACCGGGGAAATGGTCAATAAGGGAGAATTCATCCTGAGGGCCGGACTTGAGCGTGATGCAGAAGGGCTCGGCGTAGATATGGAAGTTCTGCCATCGGCACTGTACCTGAACTCAAAGGAATGGAGTTTCCTCCCTTCTGCATTCAGAATAAAGGGAGGAAATCTTGACGTGAACTCTTTCGGGATGATATCAGGAAATGAAAAGATAAGCATAACAGGAAGAGCATCCAAAGAACAGAAGGACACCATCACACTGAACCTTGACAGATTTGACATTTCTGCGATAAACTCCCTGCTGGCCTCAGATTTCGGCATCAGAGGCGCAGCAAGCGGCAGAGTGCAGATGACATCGCCGATGTCGTCAAAAGGCATTCTTGCCGACATGATCTGCGACTCGACATATATTGCAGGAACACCTTTAGGGACACTTTCTCTTGGAAGCGCCTGGAACGACGGGCAGAAGAACTTCGGCCTCTTTGTAAGGAATGACATCGACGGGAAGAACACCCTGGATGTGTCCGGAACCTTTACTCCAAAAGGCAACATCCTGGATATCAATGCGATATTGGACAGGATGAGGATAGACTATTTCCAGCCGGTCCTCACTGATGTGTTCAGTGAAATGAAGGGAGAAGTATCAGGCATTTTCACTGTCAGCGGCCCGCTCGACATGTTGAATGTCGGAAGCAGGAACGCCAGACTGGAAGACGCCACATTGACGGTTGACTACACCAACGTCCCATACAATGCAGACGGATGGTTCCATGTCGACGAGAATGGTGTATTCTTCGACAACATCAGCATCAGGGACAGATATACAGGAACAGGTACCATAAGAGGCAGCATCAATTGGGACCACCTCCGGAACATAAATTTCGACACGCACATCAGAGTAAACGAAATAGAAGGAATCAATCTGCCTGATGACACAGGAAAAGGCTTTTACGGCAACGTATCCGGTACCGGAAACGTATCGATCACAGGTCCTGTCAATGCACTCGTTCTGAATGTTGATGCAGTAACTGCAAAAAGCGGAGAACTGCACATTCCTCTTGCTTCATCAGCCACAGCCGGCAAGGTCACCAATCTTCTGAGATTCAAGGAAAAAGAAAGCAATGAAAGGATTGACCCATATGAACAGATGATGCAGAGGCTCAGCACCAAGGAAAAGGAAGAAAACAATCTTGCTGTGAAACTGCGTGTAAGCGCCAACCCTGAAATCGAGGCATATGTTGAAATAGATAAGGCAAGCGGCAACGTACTCTCCGGACACGGAAACGGACTTATCGACATAGAAGCCGACATGGAGAGGTTCAGCATCAACGGTGACTACACCCTCACAGGAGGAAACTACAAGTTCGTTGCTATGGGACTGGTGAGCCGCGACTTCCAGATAGAGGACGGCAGTTCTGTCCGTTTCAACGGTGACATAATGGAAAGTATTCTGGATATCAATGCCATATACCGCACCAAAGCATCTCTTTCAACTCTGTTATCTGACGTGTCATCCGTATCTAACAAGAGGACTGTCGACTGTACGATAGGCATATCGGACAAGATCAGCAACCCTAGACTCAGTTTCGGAATCCAGATTCCGGACCTGAGCCCTATGTACAAATCAAGGGTTGAAAGTGCATTAAGCACGGAAGACAAGGTGCAGAAACAGTTCCTGTCGCTGATTGTTTCAAACAACTTCCTGCCTGACGAGCAGTCAGGCATAGTGAACAACTCATCCGTACTTTATTCGAATGTCACGGAAATGTTCGCAAACCAGTTGAACAACATATTCCAGAAACTCGACATACCGCTTGACCTCGGACTGAATTACCAGCCAAACGAACAAGGCAACGACATGTTCGATGTGGCTGTCTCGACACAACTTTTCAACAACAGGGTCGTAGTGAACGGCAACATAGGAAACAGGCAGTACAATACAGCGGGGTCACAGAACGACGTAGTCGGAGATCTGGACATTGAAATAAAACTCAACAGGTCAGGAGCATTCCGACTGAATCTGTTCTCTCACTCGGCTGACCAGTTCTCGAACTATCTTGACAACTCGCAGAGAAATGGTGTCGGTATCATGTATCAGACGGAATTCAACAATTTCAGACGATTCGTAAGAAACATATTCATGAGGAAGACGAAGAGGCAGGAAGCAGTTCTTCAGGAAGAACAGGCCATGCTTGAAGGCGGAAAAGTCGAACTTAAGATTGAAAGGAAAGAAGATGAGTGACAACAGAAAAGGAAAACTATACCTGATCCCGTCGCCTCTCGGGGAGAATGACCCTGCGGAGGTTATTCCACGTCCTGTGCTTGATTCCCTGCCAGGATTCAGGACATTTGTAAGTAGACATAATAGAAGAAGAAACAGAGATAGAAAAATTTATAACAGATTGGTATATTCACGACATTAAAGGCGCAGAACACAATATAAATTTATTAAAAGATAAAATAAACGAACTAATAGATGCAGTAAATGAACTAAAGCGAGGTAATTAATATGTTATTCATAAACATTTTAGACACAACTACAAACA
>JAFVHZ010000169.1 GCA_017474265.1 Bacteroidales bacterium
AAAGGCCAAAGGCCGCGGGGTATAATAGGGGCAGAGCCCCTAGGCATAAAGGAATTTATTTTCATATAAAAATCACGATTTTTATATGAAAGTAGCAGTAGTGGGTGCCACAGGACTGGTTGGCACAAGAATGTTGGAGGTCCTCGCAGAGAGGAACTTCCCTGTAACAGAACTCCTTCCCGTTGCATCGGCCAAGTCGGTCGGACGCAAGATCACCTTCCAGGGAAAGGAGTGGACAGTAGTAAGCGCAGAAGATGCCATAGCAGCACGTCCTGACCTTGCACTCTTCTCAGCAGGCGGCGGCACATCAGCCGAACTTGCACCAAAATTTGCCGAAGTGGGCACGAGAGTGGTGGACAATTCATCACAGTGGCGCATGGACCCTACAAAGAAACTCGTGGTTCCGGAAATCAACGGCGACGTGCTCGAAGAATCGGACTACATCATCGCCAATCCTAACTGTTCGACCATCCAGATGCTTCTCCCTCTGTGGCCTCTCCACAAGGCATACACCATCAAGCGTATCGTAGTGTCTACATATCAGTCAGTTACAGGCACAGGCTACAAGGCCATGGACCAGATGACAGCAGAACGTGCAGGCGGAAAATGGGGCGAGTATCCCGCAGTATATCCACATCCTATCGACCAGAACATCCTTCCGCACATCGACTCTTTCCTCGAGACAGGCTACACCAAGGAGGAGATGAAGATGGTCAACGAGACACATAAGATCTTCGCCGACGACAGCATCGGAGTATCCCCTACAACAGTGCGCGTGCCTGTGCAGGGCGGCCACTCGGAATCAATCAACCTAGAGTTCGAGAAGGAGTTCACCCTCGAGGATGTACGCAGGATCATGGAAGAGACTCCTGGAGTGACCCTGCAGGATGATCCTGCAAACAATGTATATCCTATGCCGCTATACGCATGGGGAAAGAACGATGTGTTCGTAGGACGTTTCAGAAAGGACCCTTCTGTCAAGTCCGGTCTTAACTTCTGGTGCGTAGCCGACAACCTCCGCAAGGGCGCAGCAACAAATGCAGTACAGATAGCCGAGAAACTGATTGAGAAAGGATTTCTTCCTAAATAGCATTTTGCAATAAATTGTTATATCTTTGTGGAATAATCCAGAAAACAGAAACTCAAAATATCAGCATCATGAGAAAATCATTATGGGCTATGTTGATTGCAGTTGCTGCTCTCATAGCATGTGAACCACTTGACAATCCGGACAAGGATTCCGACAAGGAACAGACCGAAAACAACAATTCCGGAAACAACGGAAACCAGGAAGGTTCCGGAAACGGAGGAAACACCGAAGGTGGAGACAATACAGGAGATAACGGAAACACCGAAGGTGGAGACAACCCAGGAGACGGTTCCGGAGATAACGGAAACACCGATGGTGGCAACACAGATATAACGGGTGACCCGGAACAGGCCAAGAACAGACTTGAATCGACAGCCGTAAACCTGATGGAGACCTTCCCTGCCGACGAGTATGAGCACATGCTGGAACTATATCAGAGTCTCGCGGAATATGGTGATGAAATCTTCGATGAGGACTACGATTTGGACGAACTGGAAAACGTCTTCGAAGAGAAGATTGACAAGACCATCAAATGGGAAGAACTTTCAGAATACGAATACAACTGCACTCTGCTCATCCTGCTCTCTAACTGGAACGGCGAAATAGAATTCACTGACCATAAGGCATATTACAACAAGTCAGACAAGACCAGGGTCACTTTCCGCGACGGAGACAACAACGTATGGACTGCAGACCTCACCTTCAAGGACGTAACGAAAGAATATCTCGGAGAGTTTGTAGACTACTATACGGAAGGCTACGATGCTTACGACATAACTGTCGAGATTCCTGCTACAGCCGAACTCTCTGTAAAGAAGAACGGCAAATTCTTCGCTGACGTCACCGTCAAGTTGGAATACGGCATAAGCGAGGGAGGTGCGGATCTTGAAAAAGACCACGCAGGCATAAGCACTGAAATCAAGATAGACGATCTCTCCCTGAGCGCTAAAGCATCATATGACGCATCAAGCGGTGAAGCATCCTTCTCTGAAACCCTTAAGAAAGACGGAGAGGCGATCCTCACCTCATCAATCTCAGGTAAGGTCACATACAGAATAGATGAAGACTACGAGTTCTATGACGTCGATCCTAGTTCTTTGAAACTCAACATTGACCTTATGGGCGAACTCCAGATAAAAGGAACCTGCAGCGATGTCGATCAACTCATCGGATATGCAGATCAGGACCTCGAGTCGGAGACAGACGCAGAAAGAACTGCCGAAAGAATGAATGAACTCATCAACATCGGACTGTATTATGACGGAGGAAACACCAAGCAGGGAGGAGTCGAACTCGAACCGTTCGTGGACGAATCCGGACAAGAATATTACTATGCCGTCGTTCCTGTAGTTGTATTCGGTGACGACACCAGATACTACCTCCATGAGTATTTTACCGAGGATGCATTCGGCAGCCTTATAGAAAGAGCTGAGAATCTGCTTGAGGACTACGAGGATCTCCTTAACAGATACCTCTAATAAATAGAGCCCTTGAGAAAGACAAAGGGTATATGGATAATGCTGTTTGCGCTTCTTCTTGTCAACACGACGGAATTGGAAGCGCAAACAGATTCTTTATATATAGAGGAGACCACGATTACTTCCAGCCTCAGGACATCTGCCCTCAAAAGCATACCGCTGACAGGAACAGAAGTCGATCTGGCTAAGATTCAGAAAATGCCGGCCATCTTCGGCAATACGGACCCTCTGAATTTCATAAAGACCTTCGCTGGTGTCCAGACCGGCTCCGAATATGATTCCGGCATATATATACAAGGCTGTGACAACGGACACAATAATCTGAACATCAATGGAGTTCCCGTCTTTGGAGCGACCC
>JAFVHZ010000170.1 GCA_017474265.1 Bacteroidales bacterium
ATACCCGGTAACCATTGCATTTCCGTTATATAGGAAGCCTCTGTCGTCGATAAGGCTGTTGCCCTTGTCGGGAGTGAGGGTGGATCCACCGCCTAATTTGGCGTTGCCGTACCAGCCTTTTGTGTATTCATCCTTCAGTTCGACATCCATGACCTTCTCCTTGTCGTCCTTTGTGACGATGCCTGATGCTGCAGCCTCATCCTTTGCCTTGTCCACCACCTTGATCTTGTCCACGATCTTGGCCGGCAGGTTCTTGAGGGCTGCTGTTGGGTCATTGAAGAAGAATGTCTTGCCTCCGACAGTGATCTTGTCGATCTTTTCTCCGTTCAGAGTAACCGAGCCGTCTTCGCTGACTTCCATTCCCGGCATTTTCTTGAGAAGGTCTTCCAGCATTGCGTTCTCGCCGACCCTGAATGATGAGGCGTTGAATTCTATGGTATCCTTCTTCACTACTATAGGGTTGCCGACGGCAGAGATGGATGCGGCATCCAGATATTCCGGATTCTCTTCCATTTTTATGATTCCGAGATCGAATGCGTCCCAATGTGCCTTGATGGTGTATTCTTTCTTATGAGGATTGTAGCCGATCATTTCGGCATTGAGTTCATATTTACCGACAGGAACCTCCTTAAGAAGTACGTCTCCTTTGTCGTCTGACAGGGCAAAGTGGGTGATGGTCGTGTCTCCGGCGGGGATCAGGTAGACAGATGCCCATGAGATTGGGTCGGAGGTCTTTGCGTCCTTGAGCGTGAGTCTTACGTTGGTGTTGCTGTTGCGCGTAATCATTTCGTAGGACACAACCTGCGCAAAGGAGGAGAGTGCCGAGAATATGCTTAGTGTCAGGATGATGATTGCAGTCCGTTTCATCTGATTGTCAGTTGTTTGTCTTTTATCGTTATTGGGTTTTCTGTTTGAGTATCAATGCCTGAAATGCTTGTCAGGATGTGGGTCGTAGGCCATCGGAGGTGCCTCTCTCCAACTGTCGTCCGGCTGGCCGCCGGGAAGTATTATGTAGTACAGACGTCCCATCTGAGGGACTCTGATCTGGTCCCATCTTTCAGGCCTCTGGTTCACTCCGCTGCCGAAAAGCAGTCTCAAGGTGGTCATAAGCCATGGCTTCATCGGCAGGGGCTTGACATGTTTCATCAGTTCTTCCTTGTCGATTGCCGCATATGCGACTGCCGCAGTTTCGTTTCTTCTGCGTTTTTCCTCAGGACTTTCGTAATCTTCAGGTTCGTAAATCCTGTCGGGGAGCATCTGTCTTCCTATGTATGCTGCCTCGTCGAACAGTTTCTGTGACTGCCTGACCATTTCGGCATATTGGGCGTCAAGTTCATCGCGTATCTGCTCCAGTGCCCTGATCTTCAGGTCGATACTTTCGGGAAGAGAGTCTCTTACAAATGCTTTGAGTTCTTTCCGTTCTTCATCGGTGATCACCCTGTCGCGGACAGCCCTTCTGCCAAGACGCTCGATATCCTCATGAAGTTCCTTTTCTCTATCTGTGTCTCTGTTGTCCTGTGCTGACAATCCGATGGGCAGCATGAACACCATCATGCCGCTTATCACCTTAGTTATGCATATGCTGAAAGGCATCATATCTTCTTTCCTGAGATTGAAAGTCCTATGTTATATGGGAATTCTGCGAGGGTATCGGTCCCTGGTTCCTTACTGAAACTTTTCTTGACGTATGCTGGAAACAGTATCGTCGGGTCTTCTCCGCTTATGCTCAACAGTTCCATTCCTATGAAATATTGTCCGGGGGAGAGCATGATGTCTTGCGACGCTTCCACATAGTATTCATTGTCCTCAGAAGCGTGTTGCAGAGAGAATATGACCGGAGCATCAAGGACCGATGTCTGGGATCCGTCTTCATTTATTCTGTTGAGGACGAGTTTCAAGATTGCTCCGTCTGCCTTGCATGCAGATACCCTGAATCTGTATTCTGTCGGTCTGAAGGCCTTCCTGCATTCTATCACGGTGCCGAGGCATCTTCCGATGTCGTCTGATTCAAACACTACGACCGCTCCTGGAATCTTCATTCCTTTGGAGTCCAGTCTGTCGGTCTTGTGATTGACCACAATCTTGGCCGGTTCGATGTCGTCGTAGAATGTTTCCTGTGCGGAAACGTCAGGGTAAATGCCTGCTATGCACAGGGAGATGCATAGCAAGCGGTAAAATATGTTCATTGTCTATTTGTAAGTATTGATGTCTTGTAGGTTTGATGGTGCCAGACTATTCAAAGCCTGTGCCATTCTTACTGTTCTGATGTAATATCTTCATCTCCAGGTTGATATTCCAGAATATCTCCCGGCTGGCAGTCCAGGGCGTCGCATATCGCCGATAGGGTGGAGAACCTGATGGCTTTCGCCTTGCCTGTCTTGAGGATGGACAGGTTCGCTTGTGTGATTCCGATCTTTTCCGCCAGTTCTCCCGAGGACATCTTCCTCTTTGCCAGCATCACGTCTACATTTACTATTATCGGCATAACACTCCTCCTCATTAGATAGTCAGACTGTTTTCCTCACTTACCTTCACCGCGATTCTGTAGATCATGGCAAACACTACTACAATTAGTGAAATAGCCACATCGTCGGTATCAATAAGTATATTATGTGCTGAACCAGTCAATATGCCTCCATTACTATAACAGAAATTATAGATGAATAGCGCAATTGCTGAGACATATAGAACAGGGACATTTGCAGCCGGGAAAAGATTCCCATTTTTAAGCCCTTTGATGGTTTTGACTAGGAATGTTGTTATGAGGCCGAAGAATATGATACCACCAAGCGGTCTTCCGATGGCCACAAATAATTGAAATCCTTTGACCGAATCGGACCATGTAACACCCATGTTTTCAGGTTTGATAAAGGATACAATTCCTTGCATGACTACAAGCGCGGCTGAAAGTGCGCAGAAAACAATGATAATAACAGAGACCATTGTAATCGATTTAAGAGAATTTTGTTTCATAATCGTCAGGTATTTATTGTTATTCGATATGCAAATATAGTGACATTTATCGAAAAACAATAAAAAATAATGGAAAAATGATAAAATTTTATTGAATTTGCCTTTGGGCGATATTTCTTGAGGTCTGATTTGCCCTCTCTGTCATCCTGGGCGCTTCTCTCTGTCATCCTGGGCGCCAGCGAAGGATCTTCATCCCAGACTAGCATCATTCCAGAATCAAAAAAATGCTCTTATTTTTGATCCTGACCATGAATATACACTATTTTGCCATGCTTTTTAAAGAAATTCAGGTTTACAAACAAAAAATACCGTGATTCTTTGATCCTGACAAAATCGTGGTCAGGTGACGACCGCTGTGACGAATAACGCTCTCTAGGTGATACAGTGGTGGCTGAAAACATATAAATTATCTGTTTTGAGGCACTGCTGTGTCGTTTGAAGGACAAAAGTCGTTACAGTTGTCAGAAGTGGCAGTAGCCGTAACGTACCAGGTCGCTTCTGTCTTTGATGAGATGGACATAGCCGTCGGACAGGAGCAGGACTTCGTCGGCGATTTCAAGGAGGGCTTCATAATTGTGGTCTGAAACGATGATGCCCATCTTCTCTTTCTGCCGCCTGATAAGTTTCTGAATGACCTCGACAGCCACAGGCGCAAGGTAAGAGAAAGGTTCGTCAAGAATGCAGAACGGAGCATCGCTGCACAGACATAGCCATATTTCGACAATCCGCACCTCGCCTCCGGACAGTTCCTTCACTGGTGTGTCCGGGTACATGGCGAATCTGGGGAAATCCTCTGTAAACGCTTCGTAATCTGCTCCGAAATATTCAAATATCTGCTTCAGCGGCATCTTCGGCGGAAGGAAGGTCTTCTGTGCCATATATTTGACATAACGGCCCATTTCGTCGGAACCGGTGATGACGCTATCGTTGAACTTGACGAAGAGTCCCTGTGTCTTGAGTTCTCCCATTATGGACCTGAACATGCAGGACTTTCCGCAGCCGTTCCTTCCGAGGACCCCAGTGACCTTGCCGGTCTCCGATCTCAGCCACGCTCCGTTCAGAACATTGTATGTCCCGAACGCCAGACGGATGCTGTCCGCCAATAAAGTGTTCTTCTCAGTTGAGTGCATAGCGTATGACCATTGTCAGGGTTAAAAGGACAAAGTATGCCAGCATGTCCAGGACAATCGCCCGACGCATAAGTTTCTTTGTCGATATGCCGATGTTTATATAGAAGTATTTCCTGTCTTTCGATGACATCTGGGTGAAGAGCAGTGTGCTTATGGCAAGAATGATGATCTTGAGGATCGTCATAGGCAATGCATTGCCCTTCATCGCTTGCACACTCATCACACTCAATGCAGAAATGGCAGACAAGGTGCCCAGTCCTGAAACGATCAGGACCGGACGCATGTACATGAGCATCAATGAGAATTTCTGTCTTATTGTCAGCATAAGGATGTCATCGGTTCATCTTTTTCTTACTGAAGGACATTTGCGTATGTCTGCCCGCTATGTGCTTCAGGTGATACCCCTTTCTTCTTGAACAGTTCAGATACGGTGACGATGGTATAGCCTTGTTTCTTGAGTTCCGGGATGATGAGCCTGAGGGCCTCTACCGTGTTGCCGTTACCTGAGAAATCGTGAAGGAGAATGATGTCTCCGTCCTTTATCTTGGACATAAGGTCCTCGAATCTTGTCTGTGCAGAGCGTTCGGCCTCCCAGTCCCGGCAGTCGACTCCGCTTATGAACACATGACTTACTGCATCATGCATGGACTCGTTCTGGTCAATATAAGGAGGACGGAAGAGGGTAGGACGTCTGGAGATGTATTTCTCTATCAGGTCATCTGTCCTCCTGATCTCATCTGCAACCTCCTCCAGACTGAGTCTAGTCATGAATGAGTGCGTGTATGAGTGGTTCTGTATCTCGCAGCCGAGGGCAACGGCTCTTTTCATATGTTCTGCAGTGGAATCATCTATGTTCTGCCCGATCACGAAGAACGATGCAGGAACCTTGAATTCCTCAATGATGTCCAGCACCTTTGGGGTCGTGTCATTGTTAGGGCCGTCGTCAAAACTCAGGGCGACAAACTTCTCTGATGATTGATTGGAAGTACATGAGGCCAGCAGCAGCGACATGAAAATGATTATGTTCCTGATCATAGTGTGAATGGTTTGGTCACCCCTAAGTTACATAATATTATGACATAATCAAATACAGTGTGTTGAAGATGACAACTGTGTCAGTTTTCGGCCAGTTGAAGTCACAGTAGTGCCAAAAATCAGGTAAATCACCAGGTTTGGAGCACCACTGTGTCGTTTGAAAGGCAAAAGTCGCCACGGTGGTTAGAAACAGGCATTCTCAAACATTGTCTTTCGGGATTTCAAATGTCACAGGGAAGACGAATCTTACAGGAACAGGCTTGCCGTCCTTGGTTCCCGGAGTCCACTCCGGCGACATCCCTATCACTCTCAATGCCTCGGCGTCAAGTTTCTCATGGACTCCACGGAGTATCTGTATTTCAGTCAGTTTGCCGTCGGTCCCTACAGTAAATGAAACTGATACTCTTCCTGCTATGCCTGCCTTCCTGCATTCTTCCGGATACTGTATCTGTGAATATACCCATCTGGCGAATTCATTGGCGTCCCCGCCGTTGAATGTCGGCTTTACATCTGCCTCCAGATAATGCGAGGACTCCTCGACGTCTTCGGAAGTCGGTAACTGGAATATGACAGGGAAGGTGAATGATACCGGAACAGTTTCGCCATTCTTGTCCTTGCCCGGAGTCCAGAGAGGTGATTCGCTTACGACGCGCACGGCCTCCTTGTCAAGTTCTTCATTGACGCCTCTTAATACCCTGACATCTGATACCTTGCCTTCTTCCGTTATGGTAAACTGCAATGTGACCCTTCCCTGAACCTTCGACTGACGGCATTTTTCCGGATATCTGAGATTCTGGCCTACCCATTTAGAGAACTCATTGGCATTGCCTCCGTTGAATCCCGGCTGCTGGCCCAGGAACTGGAATGGAACCGGCTCCTTTGTCTTTTTCTGCTTTTCTTCTTTTCTCTCCGGATCGGTCGTGACGACGATCACACCTTTCTCTGTGTCATATTCTTTCAGTGCCTGTTCTGGTTTCAGTACCTCCATTGAGGCAATTGTTTCAGGATCTATGGTTTTCAGGTCAAATCCTTCCGGCATGCGCTCTCCGTTCAAGATAATGACGCTGTTTGACCGGTTTACTTCGACCACATTGATTGTCTGATCTAAAATCTGTACTTTTCCTGTCATATAGGTTCCGGACGGGGTCACGAAGGCCATGACCTTCTTTCCGTCTTTGAGGTAGGATGTCATCATTACCGCTTCCGGGTCTTCTGCAGCCCTGTCGGCCATACCCTTGGTGACTATGGCACCGTTGTGGATGTAGATGTCCTGGTCGAGGGCTATTCCTGTGAACTGCACCTGACATTCCTTTTCGTTGTTATCGTAGTAGATGATCGTGAGCATCCTGTTTTCAAGGTCGGTGATGATCTTTCCTTCATGAAGATTCTTTTTTCTGAAAGAACTTGGCTCTCCTGAACTCACCTTATGCCAATTTTCACTATCTTTGCCGTCAGCAGTGTCATTGATTTTGAGGATTCTGGCTTTCAGAGTATCAGTAACAGTTTCAGGCTCCCGGTCTTCATACCGGTAATCTACCTTTGTCTCGGCAGTTGCTGCCAGAGAGATTCCCACGAGAGGAATGACGTAGAGAGCCTTCCAGGCACTCATACGGGATGACTTTTTGTTTAACATCATGGTAATACGTTGTTTAAGTGTACTGTGATTCAGGCTGTTGGCAACTGAGTAGCCGCTCTTGCCGACAGCCTTCCTTATTAACAGATATTGGTATTCCTTGATATTCGCCCCGCTTCTAAGTACAGCATCATCTGCCTCGAACTCATGAAGAGCACGAAGGTCTGACTTAAGCATCCATATTACCGGGTTGAACCATTGGATCGTTGTGATCAGGTCTACAAAAAGCAGATCCCATGAATGTCTTAGGGCGATATGTGCCTTTTCATGAGTGAGGATCTGGGTATGGTGGTTTTCGTAGTCCTCGCGTGATAGCACGATATATTTCATCCAACTGAATGGTGAGGTGTCCTCATCTGTGATGACCAGGGTCTCGCCGCTTTCCAAGGTCTTGTGTTCTCCGTTTCTGATGATGGCCCTTACCTTGAATATGGAGATGACGGTCATCAGAAGGACTGCGACAGCGCCGAGTATGAAGATGCCGCAGAGAACGGCCGGCCATATAGGCTCTGGCGTTGCATCAGCAGTGGCAGTCACAGTTTCTGCGATGGATTCAGGCATTTCCAGTGAAACGGATGCATAGGGGAGTGTCACCACCTTGTTGATGGTGATGACGCAGAGGGGGAGTATGAATGACAAGGCAGCCGTGCCGAGAAGTACTATCCTGTTGAAACGATGGAAGGTCTCCTTGCTCAGAAGGAGACGGTAGAATATGTAGAATACCGCCAGCGCTATGGCCGTCTTGCCTTGATATATCAGAAATTCCGTCATTGCCGTGATGAGTATGTTGTTGAGTGTCAGAGTATTTGCTCTATTGTCCTGCCGGCCAGGTCTTGCAGGTTAAATATGTTAAGTGGCTGGGTGATAGTGAATTATGCGTCACCTTTTTCGATCTGCTCGATGAGTTCCTTCAGTTCTTCGACTGTTATCTTCTCTTCCTTGACCAGAGCGGATACTGCGCTCATGTACGAGTTGTTGAAATAACTGCTGATGATGCCTTTGAAAGTGCTTCCTGCGTATTCTTCGCGTGTTACGACAGGGAAGTACTGGTAGGAGTTGCCGTATGCCTTGTGTCCGACATAACCGTTGGCCTCAAGGGTCCTTACCATCGTGGACAATGTGTTGAAATGCGGTTTAGGTTCGTCGTAGTGCTCAAGAAGTTCGCGAACGAACATCGCTCCTTTATCCCAAAAGAGATTCATGATCTCTTCCTCTTTCTTAGTCAGTTTCTTCATGTCTTGTGATTTTTCCTGTCACAAAGGTAACTAAAAAATCTTCACATGCAACTATTTTTATTAGTTTATTAACTAAAATTATTAGTTCCGATGTACCCTTAAGTAAAATATTTTGCAGATCAGTTAAATTTCACTATGTTTGCATCCAGATTCTAAAATAAGCCGAAATTTCCCGGCGACAATTCCATCAGACATATCAGACGGCTGTCAAAGGCCATTACGGGGGCATTGTATCCCGTTCTGTCCGACCGTATACGGTCACCGTTCATTGACATACCGACAGCATGTTGCAGATATGATCATTGTCAACCTTTAATCATTTATGTTATGATGGAAAAGAAGTATCAACTGGTCGCGTGGACCAGAAACTCTTCCGACAAGGAGAATGCAAGACTTTATGTCGTACCTTCAGTTGAAATCGAACTGCTGGAACCGCTCATCACAGAAGTGAGCGAATGCCGGAAAGAGCAGCAGAAGGCGGGCGGATTCATAAGCGTCGGACTTGCAAGAAGATTCATAAAGGTCTATGAACAGTCCGCACGACTGGATATGCTCACAGGCCATATTGACGATGCCATACGCTTTTTCCTCCTGGCCGCTGACTTCTGCATCTATGAAGAAGATTTCAACTGGGCCTGTTATGATACGGATCTCGGTAACTATTCCCATTTCTGTGGGGCCCTCAGACATGAGTTTGAATCATTATGTGAAGAAGCCATATCGCTGGCGGGGAAGTATGGTCTTGAGCATGTCTTGAAGGAAGAGAAGCCGAAAAGGACTCTCTCGCAGTATTACGAACATACGCAGGAGGAAAGAGACCTGCAGAATCATCTCCGGGAAATGGAATCCTGGAGATGATTCCTTGTATAAAGATAATCAGGATGTTGTGATTTACATAGGAAAAGCATAACTTAGCGCATGTATTCTGATTCGAGTATAAATTCATAAAACTCTTTGCAAAAATGAAAGTTGCCAGATATCTGTGTCTTATCGTAAGCCTCGTTATGATGGCATTCCTTGCAGGTTCGTGTGAGAAGAAACCTGTGGTTTCTGAAGCGTTTGTCGGTGACTGGGATGGCATCTTCTATAATGTCGTCAATATGCCCGACAAGGCACTGGTTATAACGAAAGTCATCGAACTCGATATCAATGAGGACGGAACCTATGTCTGTACTTTCTATAACTTCCAGTCTCCGGGAGGTATTCCTGTCAAGGTGGGTGAAGGGAATGAAGTCAGAGGAAAGGTGGTTGAAGGCGAATCAACCTTGTGCTTCTCCAATATGTTGGATAACTCTCTGTTTACTGTTTCGAGGACCACGACTGGCCTGTTTCTGGAGTCTCCGGACTATGCTATGACCATTACGCGGGCAAAATAATCCTTTCGGACTGATATGATTAAACGAATCTTTACTATAGTATTCCTTTTGTTGGCGATGATGACAGTTGCGTATGCCCAGACAGGTACATGGTCCGGCAGACTCGATGTGCAGGGCACAAAACTATCCCTGGTATTCCATCTGGACGGAGACAAACCTACGATGGACTCTCCGGATCAGGGCGCTAAAGGCATTCCGGTACAGGTGGAACGCTCAGGAGCAGGTAAGATAGTCATCAGGATTCCATCTCTGGCAGCGAGTTATGAGGGCATCTGGACCATCAGACAGATAGTCGGCACCTTCACTCAGATGAATATGTCATTCCCTTTGACACTTGCTCCCGGCGACGACAAGCCAAAGCGTCCTCAGACTCCTGTCGGTCCGTTCCCTTATGTTGCAGAAGAAGTATCTTTCACCAATGGAGACATCCGTCTGAATGGGACGCTTGTCCTTCCTGAAGGATATTCGCGCCAGACGCCTGTCCTTCTCATGGTGACAGGAAGCGGTCAGCAGAACAGGGATGAGGAACTGTTCGATCATAAGCCTTTTGCCGTCATCGCTGACGCCCTGGCCAGGGCAGGGATTGCGACTCTTAGGTATGATGACAGAGGTTTTGGGGATTCGTCTGCCAACCCTCTGGACTGGACCACGGAGGATTTCAAGTCGGACGCTCTTGCGGGTATCGGCTTCTTGAGAGAGAGGTTCGACAAGGTCGGTGTGCTGGGACATAGTGAAGGCGGCACCATAGCGATGATGCTGGCAGCGGAACAGAAGGCCGATTTCATTGTCAGTCTCGCTGGAATGGCGGTTTCCGGTGCCGAGACGCTTCTTTGGCAGAACAAGGTGGCTCTTATCGGACTCGGGTTATCAGAAGAGGTCGCAGACTCATATTGCAGACTTCTCGAAAAGGCCTTCTATGTCCGCGTTCATGGCGGCATGATGCCTGATCCGGCAGACTATGATCTGCCCGAATCCCTGTTGCAGAACTATTGGGCTGTAGTGGCGCAGATACAGATGCCGTATATGAAACATTTCCTGTCCCTTGACATGCGTCCGATTCTCGGGGACATCACCTGCCCGGTCCTTGCTCTCAATGGCAAGAAGGACAATCAGGTGAGCCACGAAATCAATTTTGGGGCGATCCTTAACGGCCTTCCGGAAAACGCGAAAAACAGGATTGAATCCTTGGAAGGACTGAACCATCTTTTCCAGCATTGCACCACAGGGGCTGTAAATGAATATAGAGCCATAGAAGAGACCTTTGCTCCTGAAGCCCTGGCCATCATGGTCCAGTGGCTGTCAGACTTCAGATGATCTGCTCTTCTTCAGTCTATTCTCTGACGAAATGCAGGTAATCCGATCCGATTGTTCCTGGTGAGTAGGTCGTACCTACCTTCTGCCATGACATCTCCTTTCTGTTAAGTCTGGTGATGGTATAACTCGGACTATAATCGCTGTCTGGAAATATAGATTTCAATGTGATTATATCACCGTCAATGGTGTAATCGTGTGTATACGTATCTTGTGTGTGAGTCAACCAATCATAGGTGTGAATCTGATATGTGCCATCCTCATTGAATGTATATTCCACAGAACCGTCCATGCAGAAATAAGGGTCATCATAATACTCCTCCCACGTGCCGATGATTCGTGAGGTGTTTATGAATTTTTCACATCCGGTAAGGCAGAAAACCGTTGCAATGATAATTGAAATACGTTTCATGATAAAAATCCTTTTTCATATATAACGTAGTTACTTGCAGAATACTTCCGGAATATTCATATGAACTATCCTGTGCTGAGGCATTTCCCATTACGACAGGTCAGCCAAAGTGATGAGTGTCCTTTTTACGTCGAATTAGAAGATCGTGAATCCGATGGAACATTCGAACAGGACTTTATCTTCAATTGTATTGTAGTATGGCTTCATATATGTGCAGCCGATGCTTACATATGGTGTTCTGCCTAGATTGTGGAATCCCAAGGTGACTGCAGCCTTTGCCTTGAAGTAGTTGAGGTCAGCCTTGATGTATGTGGATCCTCCTGTCAGTGAAAAGCCAAGTGCCGCGTGGTCTTTCATGTTGATCTGATAAGCCGCTCCAAGTCCGATGGTGCCCTGCTCGACATAATTTCTGGTGCTCCGCCTGTTCAGAAGCACCATGTCGGCACTTACAGGCATGAATATAGCCCAATTCTCATTGAAACGATAGCCCGGATTTATAGTGAATCCGAAGATGCCGAAGTTCGGCTTAGCCTTGTAGTACTCGGACGCAGACATGTTGAAGTCCGCAGTGAAATGGTAATGTGAACTGCTGTTGTTTTCCTGTGCTGCCATGCACACTGCTCCCATCAAGGTCGCAGTCAGAATTGTCAATATCCGTTTCATATTCTAGTCTTTTTTCTTATAATTCATATTGTAGATACTGACCCAAAGCCATGCTATAGCAGTAACGATATAGATCCACGCTCTTACTGAATGACCATCATCAGCAATTTCCCATATGCCGAGAATAAGCCAGGATACAGCAAGGATCAGATGCAATATTCCTTGCTTAGGGTTATGGATTTTATTTTGCATAGTTGTTCAGATTTTAATGTCCCTACTTCTTGTTTCCAGAACTTGCCGATTGCAAGGGCCTTGTCCCAAGCGGTATTCAATATCAACGAATGTCGAGTCAGGGCTGTATGCTCCGATGACGGCCAGCGGCTACGACAAGAGCAAATGAGAGCCAATGAACCATTCCAAGAGAGAAATCCTCATCCGAGAACTTCTGGATCAGCCATTCGATCACCAGCGAGCCGCTGTACTTAGGATGCTTACACCATCTTCACCACCAAACAGATTGAATATCAGGTCGACGACAAAAGCGATCACAAAATATATCAACATCAAGGTAATGGACATCAGACCATATGCCAGAACCTTCTTAAGGATAGTTTTAGTTTTCTGAGTCATAAGCCTTCTTTGCTTTGTAGAGAATGATATGGTTCAGCAGATTGTAGATGGTGACGAATGTAAATGCGAGATTCATCCAGAGTGAACCAAGTCCTAGAATAAGCCCTGTCGCGCATATACCAAGCACTATGACCATCAGGACTGCATTCATGATGACGTAGCCTTTATTGTATTCGGCCAATGTCTGCGGGTGGTCCTCCCTCTTTATGTTGGCGATCAGACTGGCCGGTCCTATGACAAGAAAGAATACAAGCACGGTAATCATCGCCCAGTCATGTCCTGCATCACCTTGTGGCAGGCATGAAATCATAAAGCATAGGAGTCCTGCTGTCATTGCCAGCAGACGGAAAAGTTTCAGTGTCTTCATATCATTATGTGTCTATTTGTCATCTGGCGATCAGGGTGGCTATCGTCACGCCGATAGTGGTTCCGAGAATTACTGCTATCATGGTCAAGTCCGTTTATTCTGCAAAGATAATGGGGGGGGTAATATCCAAATTATTTTTTATGTTATTTTACAATTTTCATCTTCAGAAGGTCCTGGAGGAAGATCGAGAGGTTCGTGTCGTTTTCAGCCATGCCCAGTTTCCGTCTCACCTCGCTGCTGTCCTTGTACAGACTGTTGAAACTTGTGTAGTTCTTTATGTCTGTTCCCTTCATTCCGATAGCATACAGACATCGAGCCTTCCGTTGTCATGGCCCCATTGCAGGGCCTCCCTGATCATCGACAACCCTTTTTCGTATTCTCCGATATCATTATATATTGGCCCCATGCTGATCTTTGTGTAGATCTTGTGGCTTTCCATGCCAGCCATTTCGTAGTGCTCATATGCTCTCTCAAAGAACTCCAGGGATCTGGTGTTGTTATAGTATGTCCTGTAGAGGTTTCCTATCTGGGCGTAGAGCAGGGCCTTTGCAAAGTCATCATCTGTTCTGTCGGTCAGTTCCTCTGCCTTGAGGTAGGTCTGCATGGCATCGTTGTAGTTCCCTGCATTGAAATGAATGCGTCCAAGGTAGTAGTACGACTTGAACAGGCTTTCGTGATCTTTTGTCTTTTCATAGTACCGGACGGCTTTGGAGATGCTGCTGTCTGACTGCAGGTCGATATAATTCTTGTCCAGGGCCTGAGACAGAAGCAGGGCATGACGTGCCTTGAGTCCCTTTGTCCGGAGTCTTCCTTCGTCCATGTTCCGGAGGATCATGAGGGTGCTGTCCGGCCTTTCGTTCATGATGTCTTCTGTCCTCTGCAGGAGTGCTTCTGTCCCTCTGTTTCCCGTGCAGGAAAGCAGTGCAGATGCGGCTACGGCCAGCAATGTGATATGTGTGATGAATCCGGATGCTGTCTTCATTGTGTCCTTTGCAATTATCTTTAACAAATATAGAAATACAAAAGTTTTCCATCAAGATGTTCTGATGGAAAAACCTTGTTTTTAACCCGTTGATTACCAGTCAATAGGGAAAATCGGACTTTTGTGATGAAATCAAAAGTTTAACGGAGGAGCATTTTGACGGAATTTTCAGTCCTGGCTGATGCTGATGCTTGTGAAGACGTCTCCTGCCGTCATGTCGATGATGGCTTCGCGACGGGCGCCGGTACCGTTTGGGGAAACTTTGAATATGGCTCTGTTGCTGCGGCTGATGTCAGGCACTGTCACCTGATACCATCCTCCGTCCAGTATGTCATACGTACATGTCTCATCACCTCCGGAAGAAGTCGGATGGATGTAGTCCAGGTATTCCCATCTTCCATCTGTCTTGTCGATACCGGAATATGCTCCGCTGATCCACCAACTGCTGTAGTTCAGCACGACCACAGCCTGTTCTCCGCCCTCTTGCGGGAAATTGAGGTGTGTCTTGTCCAGTTCCATCGGGTCCCACGCACCGTCAAGAGCCATTTCCTCACACGCGCACATGCATGTGACAAGCGCCATTATAGTCAGTGTCCGTTTCATGTTCTGTGTTTTTTTTATTCAAGGAGCATCTTCTTCAACTCGACAACACGTCCAGCCTTTTCCGTCCAACTGAGTGTTATCTTTCCGTCAGACAGCCTGCCCGTGTAATCCGGCTTGGATGAGGTTCCTGTTCCTTTCATCAGAATGAAAGTCTTGAACTGTTCCTGAACATATACATGATATGTACTTCTGTTCATACTGTAACTTCCATCTGTCTTGGCGCGACTCACAGTACATTCTGCCCCATCTGAAGAGAACTGAAGCCCTATCATAGAAGTTTCATATTCTCCGTACCAGAAGCCGGAAAGCCAGTGACCCTGATCTGCCTTCTCACATGCGCAAAGATATAGGGTAATGCTTAAAATTGCTAATATCCGTTTCATGTTTTTCTTTTTTACATCTCTATAACGTCCGGTTTCCCGGAATACTTCCGAAAGTGTTGGCCAATATTGTGTAAATTTGCGGAAGTATTCTTATCCCCGTTCCGTTATATTAACAGGAAATACAATTGGCAGAAAAGATCAACATAGAGGACATCGAACTGGCTGAACTGTGCGCCCGTGGGGACGAGACGGCCAGAAAGGAACTGTATACGAAGTATGCGGCATACCTTTATGCGCTCTGTATCAGATATGTAGGGGATAGGGATGAGGCTCGGGACCTTATGCATGACAGCATCATAAAGATCTTTGACACGATCGGGAAGTATCGTCCTACTGGCAGTCTGAAGTCCTGGTGCTCAAGGATTACTGTAAATCTTGTCATAGACAGCATGCGGAAGAAGAAACGCTTTGAAACCGTCTGCCTGGATCAGACAAATGAGAATATTCCCGAACCGCAGAAGGACGAGATACTGAAGATTCCCAAGACGGAACTGATGAGGATGGTCGGAGAACTTCCGCATACTAAGAGGGTGGTGTTCAACCTCTATTGCGTGGAAGGATATTCTCATAAGGACATTGCGCAGATGCTTGATATAAAGGAGAAGACATCATCATCGCTTCTGTTCAAGGCAAGGGAGCAGTTGGCGGAAAATGTCAGGAATTATATAAGGAGAAACGGATTATGACGGAAGACTGGACAGATATCATAGGTGAGGAACTCGAGGGCGTCGAGGAATCCCTTCCTGCTGATGACTGGAACGTCCTTCAGCAGAAATATGCTGCATCCCGGAAGAAGAGGGCTGCCCATGTGTATGCATGGTCTGCCGGTCTTGCGGGCATTGCCGCATCTGTCGCACTGCTGCTGTTCCTTTTCCGGCCGGATGCTCCTGTCGTGGACCGAAGTCTGATCGCTGATGAACTGCCGCCGGTTGAAGAATTGATGCCGGCTGGAGAACCTGTGACGGCTGATACTGTTACGACAGATGACTTTGCTGATGGTTCTGCTGCTCCAGCCGTCCGGTCGGATGTACCGGAGGAAACTGCACCATCTGTCGGTGGAGGGCAGCAGGCACCGATACATGTTGATGCGGATGATGTTTCAGATGATGTCCTGATTGCAGAAAATGTCACTGAAGTTGAAACTGGTGATGTTTCGGATGCAGACGATGAAGTTGTTGATATAGTGAAGGATACGGTGCCTGTTACAGAAACGCTCCTGGCCTTTGAGGATCTTCCGGAAGAAAGACCAGTCCGCAGGAGAAGACCGATGTCAGTCGGACTTTCGGGTTCTGTTTCTGATGCTCCGATATTCTCTGCAATGGATGAGATGAGTCCTCCTATGGGTGATTCGTCACCTCCGGATTATACGGGTCCTTCAGATTCTTCTTTGGTTGAACAACCGAAACAGTCGTCTGCCATGATGAGAAGAAGCGGCGATTATAACGAGTCGTACACGCATGAACTGCCTGTTTCCGTAGGAGTCTCATTCAGGCTATTCCTCTCTGACAGGTTCACTCTGAATACCGGACTCAACTACACAAGATATGTGTCTGCAAGGTGCAGGACGTATTACTCCGGAGGATATGAAGAAGACAGGCAGTATGTGCATTATCTTGGGATCCCGCTCAGACTGGACTGGATGATGGTCAACAAGAAATATTTCAATATGTACCTGGGTGCAGGCATGCAGATGGACAAATGCGTCTATGCGAAAGTCGGAGACGAGAGGTTGCGTGAGAGCGCTATTCTGTTCGCAGTCAATGCCGCAACGGGACTGCAGGTCAATCCTGTGCCTAAGGTCGGTATCTACCTTGAACCTGAAGTCTCATATGCCCTCAATGACGGAACCATACAGACTTTCCGCTCGGAAGAACCGTTCGTGTTCACGGTCCGCGCCGGTCTGCGCTTCACCTTCTGACCACACGGTGGGCAGCAATTTTGCCCACCGTGATTCTATGTTTCGGGAAAGTGCTGATGAGGATTGAGAGAAAAATCGTAACTTTGTTTTCGATTAACATTATTTGCTATGGGTATATTTGGCCGGCTCACTTCTCAATTGAAGACTACACTTAATCTCAGCGGATACATCGATGTGGATGCAGCAGAAAGAAACATCCGCAGCAATATTATCTTTCAAGGTCCCAATGCATGGATTCTTGCAGTCGCCATCATAATAGCCTCGGTCGGACTCAATGTGAATTCCATTCCTGTGGTCATCGGTGCCATGCTCATTTCACCTCTCATGGGCCCGATCTTCGGAATAGGACTGGGACTGGGTGTCAATGACATCGAACTGATGAAGTCATCAGGAAAGAACCTGCTTGTGATGGTATTCATAAGTCTCGTCGTATCATTTATTTACTTTCTCATAACTCCTTTGAGTCTGAGCAATCCTACAGAACTCCTTGCCAGGACTTCTCCTACTTTCTATGATGTGCTTATCGCTCTGTTCGGCGGATTTGCCGGAATCCTGGAGCAGTGCAGAAAGGATAAGGGGACAGTGTTCTCGGGAGTCGCAATCGCCACTGCCTTGATGCCTCCGTTGTGTACGGCGGGATTCGGTCTTGCAAGCGGAAACTTCAGTTATTTCATCGGTGCGCTTTACCTGTTCGTCATCAACTGTACTTTCATAATGCTGGCGACTTATGCCGGCGTGAAGTACTTCAAGTTCCGTCAGACAGAATACAATGATGCTTCAATAGGAAAGAAGACCAAAAGGATTTCCACTGCTTTGATCATCATATTCATCATCCCAAGCATATGGTCGGCAATTGTGCTTATCCGTGAAAATAATTTTGAAGTGAACGCCACCGCGTTTGCAGAGCACCGTAATCTGTATGGAAAAAGCATCCTGTATGATTACCGCATCGACCATGCAGAAGGAATGTGTCTCACCATGTTCTTTACCGGAGACCAGTTGACCGAAAGAGACCGCGATGAACTGTATGATGCAGCGTTGAAATATGAAATCAGCAGCGACCGTATAGTCATAAGGGATTATTCTGCTGAAGAACAGATGGATATGAGTGCCTTCAGAGACATATACGAAAAGAAGGACAATGTCATTGCAGCCAGGGAAGAGGAAATTGCCAGACTTAAGAATGAACTTGAATCCATCAGAAGAAATCAGATTCCGTACGACAAGGTGTCGAAGGAAATCTTCAGGCTATGGCCCGATATATCACGTATCGCCTTGACCAGCGGAAATTCTTACATGCGTGATTCTTTGTCAGCGTCCGGCCTCATATCTGTAAACATACAGACTTCAAAGGTTCTTGAGGAAAACGAACTTAAGGAGATAAAGGAGTGGCTGAAGATCCGTCTGGATACAGAAGACCTCATCCTCAACGCGGTGCCTGCAGATACCCTTGCCAGATGATGCAGGAGGTCGGACATGAAGATTCTGTGGCTTGACATAAACAGTTCGTATTCCCATTCATCGGTTGCTCTTCCTGCGATTCATGCGCAGGTCCGGGAGCGAGGGGAGTGGGAATGGTGTGTGGTGCGGGGTACCATCAACGACTGTCCCGGAGCACTCGCCGCTGCAGTTGCCGGACATAGACCAGATGTGATTGCCGCGACTTTCTGGCTCTTTACCCATCAGATGCAGATTGAAGTGCTCTCGCGTGTGGTGCAACTTCTGGATGGAGTGAAGGTCGTATGCGGAGGACCGGAGTTTCTTGGAGACAATGAGGATTTTCTGCGAAGACATCCTTTCGTTTCTGCAGTAATCAGAGGTGAGGGGGAAGTTGCGCTTCCGGAATTTCTGGATGCCGTCGACGCCGAATGGAATTCCATCGAAGGACTGTGCTGGATAGGCGGGGATGATGAGTATCATGACAACGGCAAGGCCATGGTCGGGGACTTTGCCTCGCTCAAGTACCCGGAAGAAAGTGAGTTCTTCAACTGGGACAAGCCTTTCGTGCAGTTGGAGACCACACGAGGCTGTTTCAACACCTGTGCATTCTGCGTCAGCGGGGGTGAGAAGCCGGTAAGATCCCAAAGTATGGAGCAGGTGAAGTCGCGTCTGGATAACATACATGCCCATGGCATCACCGATATCAGGGTTCTTGACCGGACATTCAACTACGATACTCACAGGGCATGCGCAATGCTGGACCTCTTTGCCAGGTATCATGGAAAGATGCGTTTCCATCTCGAGATACATCCGTCGCTGATGTCTGATGCCCTGAAGACAAAGATTGCAGGCCTTCCGGACGGACTTCTTCATCTTGAAGCAGGAATACAGAGCCTTGACAGTGCGGTCCTGGCGGAAAGCGGGCGTAAAGGGAGCCTGGATGCTTCTCTCGAGGGTCTGAAGTTCCTTTGTTCTATGGACAATGTCCAGACTCATGCCGACCTTATAGCAGGCCTTCCTTGCTATACTCTTGAGATGCTCTGCAACGATATCGTCGAACTGGTGAAGATCGGTGTCGATGAACTTCAGGTAGAGTCTCTTAAAGTGTTGCCTGGTACCCGTTTGCGTGAAATGGCTTCAGTCAAGGGACTGAGATTTTCCCCATTGCCGCCATATGAGATCCTTCAGACTCCGTCCATCAGTCCGTCTGAACTCAGGACATCTCAGCATGTGTCAAGGATGGTGGACCTTTATTACAATTGTCCGGCCTGGCAGAAAGTGACTGGCACCCTCATCACTCAAGACCTCGGGTTCCTGATGGACTTCACCGCGCATCTTCATGACATGATGGTCCTGGATTCACCGATGAGTGTCGAAAGAAGAGGAGTGATTCTGTATAATTATTGCCGGGACCGTCGTCCGGAAATGCTCATGTCGGTTTCGATTGCATGGATCAAGGCGGGCCTTTCATTGAAGAAGGAACCGGCAGGCAACATCATCAAGGTCAAGAACATAGATGCCTATCTGACGGATAATGACCTGACGATGGCTGTCGAATGCGGAACCTTCAACGCTTCCGACCGCCACTATGTCCTGACCTGCGGTACATCCCGTTTCCTGTTTGGCTACGACTCCGAAATACACCATCCGGAACCGGTCTTCATGGCGTCGTTGAAAGAAAATGGAGTGTAATTTGCTTATTGCATGAAAATAACTATCTTTGCAAAGAAAGATGGGAGTTGCATATAGGCGCGATTGTATCAAGCTCCGCAACCGTCTGGTTATACGGGCCGTAAGTATTGACTTACGGCCTTAGTGTTTCTATTTGATGCTCAATCTCTTTCCTTGTCTGATATTTTGCATTGACCCTTACTGACATTCCGCAGAATACTATATAGCAGTCCGTTATCATATTTGATGTGAAGTCTGCCTTCCTTCTTGATATATACTTTGACAACTCAAAAGAGTTCAGAGTCAGCACATGTTCGTCAAGGTCTATGACTACAATCTTGCAGCCTTGCTTCTTTGCTGATTTGAATCCGGCAGTAACACCTCTTTCGCTCATGACGCCTTTCCTGTCGCCGAGTTCATTGCATATTGTGTATTCAGGATTCTTGTGCCCGAATGCATATGTATGTGAGTTGATTCTGATGTATACTTCATCAAATGAGTGCAGAATGGCCCTGGCAGCGCGAATATTGCTGCTTAATTCACTTTTATCTGCATTTATGCTGATTAAGAGACGATCTCCGAACTCCTCATCCAACAAATATCCAGTCTCCATAATAAAAAGAACATATCATTTGTAACAAAGATATGAACTCCTTAATATAAAACCAAATCAATTTGGTTTGTGTAGTTATTTGAAGAGCAGGGTGAAGACGGTGCCTTTTTCGTCGCTTTGGGTGAGGGAGAGGGTGCCGTTGTGCATGCGCATTATCTGTCGTGAAAGACTGAGGCCGATGCCGGTGCCTTCTTGTTTGGTGGTGAAGAACGGCACGAAAATTTCTTCCTGGCTTTCCTTGCTGATCGGGCGTCCGTCGTTGAATACGCTGATCATAACCTGTTCTGACTGATTGATGGTCGCAGTGATCGCGATGTGCCTTGCTTCTGCCTGAATGGCATTCTTGACCAGGTTTATCATTATCTGGGTTATCTGGCCTTCATCAGCGTAGAGAATGATGTCGTCGGCCTTCTCCATGTATGTGCATTCCGCGCCGGAAACGACGGCATGCTCTCTTGTCAGATTGATCACCCTTTCAGCCAGTTCCCTGAAATAGAACGCCTTCTTTACCGGTGGGGCCACTCTGGTGAGGTTCCTGTATGAATCCACGAATTTTATGAGCCCTCGTGATGACTGGGAAATGGTGCTGAGACCGTTCCTGACCTCCTCGCTTACTTCATCAAACCCTAGAAGGGTCTCGCTCAGGGAGGCGATTGGAGTGACTGTGTTCATGATCTCATGGGTCAGTACCCTGATCAGTTTCGACCACGACTGCTGCTCGTTTTCAGCAATCTCGCTGCTGATGTCATTGAACGCGATGACCCTGACTTCCGTCTTACCTATGGTGGCCGCTGATGCAGTCAGGGATATGGTCATCTTTCCGCTCTCGTTGTAGTAACTGGCCCTTTCTTCCGCCCCTTCCGTAATTGTCTGGAATGCGTTGTACAGGGACTCGCTTACAGGACGCAGTTGCCTTATGTGACCGAATGTCGCTATGCCCAGAAGGGCCAGGGCCGTGTTGTTGCAGTAATTGACCCGTCCGTCCGGCTCGATGACGGCGACTCCAGTCCTGACATGGTCCAGCATGAGTCCGAAATACTTTTCCTGTTCGATGATCTCATGTCTTTCCTTGTCGAAGATGTTCCTCAGGCGGTTGAGGGTCCTGTTGAATCTGCGTCCGAAGAGACGGCGTTCGTCGAAACGGAAATTGAGTTCCTTGTCTTCAAGGGCGTCCAGCATATAGGCGACCTTCCGTCGCATCCTGCGGGACGTGAGCACTGACGTGACTGCAGCGGTCAATATGACCGTTGCCACTATCAGTGATATGACGGAAGTTCCTGTCAAATGTTATATTTCTTCAACTTGGCGTACAGGGTAGGCCTGCTTATTTCCAGTGATCGCGCGACCATCGACAGATTGCCTCCGAACCTTGCCATTGCCGCCCTTATCGCCTTTTCTTCGGTCTCTTCCAGAGTTTCATTTCCGCTCATAGGAGTTTCCTGTGAACTTGTACGGCCTTGCGGAAGTTCTATGTCTGATGCCGTAAGTGTCTCTCCTTCAGACATGATCACAGCCTTTTCGATGCAGTTCTGCAGTTCTCGGATATTGCCGGACCATATGTGGCTTTTAAGTAGGTCTGCGGCGTCCGGGGTCAGTCCCTTCACTGTCCTTCTGTACCTGTCGGCATATTTTGCGATGAACATTTCTGCCAAAGGAGTGATTTCGTCCGTCCTTTCGCGCAGGGCAGGGAGGTGGAGATGCATCGTGTTGATGCGGTAATATAGGTCCTCGCGGAATTCCCCGTCGCGGACCATCTTTTCGAGGTCCTTGTTGGTGGCGCAGATAAGTCGTATGTCGATAGGAATGGCCTTCGTGTCGCCTACACGTGTGATGGTCCTGTTCTGAAGGGCACGCAGAAGTTTTGCCTGCAGATGAAGAGGGATGTTTCCGATCTCATCTAGGAAGAGGGTGCCTCCGTCCGCCTGCTCGAATTTTCCGACATGGTCGGCATGGGCGTCTGTGAATGCTCCCTTGACATGGCCGAACAGTTCGCTCTCGAAAAGAGTCTCAGTCAATGCTCCAGCATCAACGCATACCATCGGCTTCATGGCCCTCAGGGACATCCTGTGGATCTCGCCAGCAAGCACGTCCTTTCCGGTTCCGTTCTCTCCGGTGATGAGCACGGTGGCGTCGGTCGTGGAAATCTTCTCGACGGTCCTGCGGATCGCCGTCATGGCCTGGCCCTTTCCCCATAGCATCGGTATGGTCGAGGCCGGAGCGGCATCTTCTTCACGCGCCTCCTTGCTGCGGTTTTCATATGCCGCCTTCAGCGTCTCCACAAGTCTGTCGTTGTCCCATGGCTTGACGATGAAGTCGAAGGCTCCGCGCTTCATTCCCTCCACGGCCAACTGTATGTCCGCGTATGCCGTGAAGAGCACGACCTCGATATCAGGGCGGACCCTCTTTATTTCGCTGAGCCAATAGAGGCCCTCGTTTCCTGTGTTTATGTCGGTGTGGAAATTCATGTCCAGAAGGACTACGTCAGGACGGAACTCAGCCATCCTGCTCACCAGTTCCTTCGGTGACGGAATCAGTTCCACCTGAGCGAAATGCATCGGCAGAAGCAGTTTGAGAGCCGCTCTGATCCCGCTGTTGTCGTCCACAACCAGTATCTTTCCTTTGCTTTTAGCCATAAGTCAATGTCTTCAGCCTACAAAAATAGTAAGAAACTGTTTAAATTTTTCTACGAAAAATATAAATTGTTGAAATTGCACTTTTCTCATCAATCTGTTATGCGTCTTTTTGGTCTGTTTTTCCTGTTTTCTTCGTCAGATAGCACCGCTATCCTCCTCAAAAAACAGAAATAAACAGTCTCAAAAATACATCATAACATTTTTTGATGATAAAAATTTAAATAGTTTCTAAATTATTCTGTCTTCAGCGTTTCTGCCGGATCTGAATTCGCTGCCTTGAGGTATTGCAGGGCAACGATACCAAGGGTCAGGGCCAGAATCAATGCGTATGCTGCAGCAAAAGGCCAGAGGTTCATCGGCACTTTCTCCACGAATCCTTCCATCCATGCGGAGACGGCAAGCCACGCGGTCGGAGCGGCGACTGCGAATGCCGAAGTCACCATGACCACGTATTTCACCAATCCTTCCTTCAGCACTCTCGGGGTGTCGGCACCATATACTTTCCTGATGGCGATGTCGCGTCTGCGGTACTGCACGTCCAGAAGTGCCTGACCGAAGATGCCTATAAGGGACAGAAGTGAAGCAAGCATCGAGAACAGCGAGATGATTCTGCTCTGACGGGTCTCTGACGCATATAGTTCACCTGTCACCTCATCATAGAACTGCACTTCATAAATGTAGTCCGGATCCATTCTGGTCAACACGGAATTGATCTTGTCCAATGCCGTCTTTCTGTCACATCCTTCCTGAAGCCTGATATATGCCCAGTTCATAAGGGCGTATTCATTCGGAATCAGATAATAGCAGAACGGGGCGATATCGCGCCGGAGAGAATTGATGCGTACTGGGCCGGTGATACCGATGATTCCTCCGCCATCAGTATTCTCGTTGACTTTTGCTCCATACTCTTTCATCTTCTGATTCACGATCATGGAACCTATATCGGAACTTCTGAAATTTCGTCCTTCCACCACTGATATTCCCATGACATCCAGAAAATTGGCGGAACAGTACAGCGTGTAGAACTGCACGTCTCTTCCGTCGTATTCCATCGTAGATGTGGAATATTCGTCATTGCCTCCCATCAATTCCATCGAAAACGCCACATCGGTCACTTCCGGCAGTGCCTTAAGGGACTCGGTAAGGAATTCCGAACTGTTCTGGATATGACTTTGCGAAAGTTCGACGACAGCGAGGTCTTCCTTTGCGAACCCGCTTTCGTATTCCATCATGAACCTGTTCTGCCTGTTGATGAAGATCACGAAGATCAGCAGAATGAATGATATTACATATTGGAACACGAGCATGCCCGTACGGAATCTTCTGCCTCCGGCCGAGAATCCGAAGTCGCCTTTCAGTGCGAATGCAGGGGGCAGGGAAGTGACGTATATGCTAGGATATAGTCCGGCCACAAGGCCGATAAGAAGAGCGGCACCTGCAGAAAATGCCATCACTTTCCAGTTTGTCGCCAATGAGAATGAGGCCATTATCAGACCGTCGGATGTCAGAGACCGGGTGACCGGACCTACAAGGCATGATGCGATGATGAAGGCACATACGCTGAATAGGGCGGATTCGGTCAGGAGGGCGAGCCGCAATGACTTCAAGGAACTGCCCAGGACCTTCTGCGTATTGATGCTTCTGATGCGCATAGGTGCGAGTGCTGTGAAGAAGGTCGCGTAGTTGATGCCTCCGACGAGCATTATCAGTATCGATATGCATATCATTATCCACATCTGCCTGATGCTTCCGCTCTTGAATGCGCTGCCTTCACTTTGACCGAAATATATGTCTTCGACGGGCGTGAGTTCCATGTCGGTGAGCCAGGTGCTGTCGTTGTAGTTGTGGGTACGGTTGAAGTTGTCCTCCACAAGTTCCTTGCTGTCAGGCGAGTCCAGCAGGAGCCAGCAGATGCAGTTTGCACCTCCGTAACTTCCTTCCTGGATGCTTCCGATATGCATGTATATATCGTTGCCGAACTGCGAATTTGCCGGCATATCCTCGTATATGGCACCGATGACAAGTTCAGGAGCCCTGAATGCTCCGATCTTGTACTGCTCGTGGTGGAACAGGATCTTTCCTATCGCAGATTCATTGCCGTAGAGGGTGCGTGCAAGTGATGACGGTATTGCAATCGTCTGAAGGTCATTCAAGGCCTCTGCGCTGCCTTCTGTAAAACGCACTCCGAAAATATCGAACAATGCAGGATAGCAGACATTGCATGAATGTCTGAAGGTCTGTCTTCCGTCCTTTTCATCTGTCGTCAGCACGAGTTCACCCACATACGGAACCGACATGCTTCCCGCTGTGATATGAGGAGAGGATGTGATTATGTCGTCTGCATAGCCTCGCGGAAGGATGTTCCGAAAGATGTCGTCCTTTGCCACTCCCACCTTATCCACCCGGAAAATGCGTCCCGCTGTCGTGTAATGCCTGTCGAAACTCAACTGATTTTCCACCTGAAGCATCAGTGCCATGAACGCCGTGAAAGCGAGCACAAGACCTGCAAAGTTCATCAGCATGGCGAGTCTGTACCGCCTTAATATCGCAAGAAATCCTTTCATGCCAGTCGTGATTTATGTCATTTTGTCCCTTTGATTCACTACTGCTGTGCCAAAGTAGGTAATGTGTTGATTTGTAGGAGTATATACTTATTTAACTGATGTGCAAATGTAAAGATATTTTACAAAACTGTAAAGCAAAGGCTCCATTGACTTCGGCTCCGACCGGGCATCACTCCTTCTTCAGCGCCTCTGCCGGGTTGGTGCGGGCGGCGCGAAGGGTCTGCCAGAGGACGGAGGACAGGGAAATCATCAGAGCGATGAGAGCGGCGGCGACAAATGGCCAGGCAGTCAGATCTATCCTGTACGTGAACTGCTCGAGGTAGCGCACACTGAGTGACCATGCCACAGGGATTCCGACGACGCATGCCGCCACGGTGATCAGCATATATTCAAGCATGCTGCGTCCGCTCTCGCTCGCCACGGTGCCACCGTAGACCTTTCTGACGGCAATGTCCTTTTCCCTTTCGACAGCAAAATGAGTACTCATAGCAATGAGGCCGAGAGCCGAAATCAGAATCGCCAGAAGAGTGAATATCTCTATCATCTTCATCGTGTTACGGATCTCCGTGTAATCGTCGGCAATGAGGTCTTCAATATATTTTCCGTCCCATTGCGGAATGACCACTCCATAATAATCCAGCGAGAACCTGTCATACAGTTTCAGTATCTCGGACAGGGCCTCCTTTCTGTCTATGCCTTCGGTCTCTATCAGAAGGTCGCTGTTGTATATACCCATATCCGTCTCCGACATGACGAAGACTGCCGTATTCGATTTCTCGATGCTTCCGGAAATGGCGTTCTCGCTTATCACGTTGCCGATGACGCCGCCGAGATGGTCGACCTTTGCCTGGTTGAGACCTCCGTTCCATTTGTTCATCAGTTCCTCAGCCTTTTCCCTTGATCCGAGTAAACGGTACAGGTTGTCAGATATCCAGAACGAATGCGAAAGGTCGTCACTGAATTGTTCCTTTATCTCGAAATTCCACATCCTGAATGCTTCAGGGTCGCAGAACAGCAGGTCTACCTGAACTGTCTCTCCTGTCTCATCGACACGAAATCCACTGTTGAAACTTTTCCTTGTCGGATATCCTCGTGCGAATGAAACGTTCTTCACGAAAGGCAGTTTCCTGATTTCGTCCCTCAGCAGCATCGCCTCATGTGAATATGCCACGCCTGTATTGATCATGATCTTATCTGTAATGTCCGCCCCGACCGGCATCTCCATCATATGCTTCATCTGCATCTCCATCACCACGCTGATGGCGACCAGTACTACAGCGAGTACGCCTTGAAGGCCGATGAATATCTTGCTGAAGACCATTTTCCTTCTTCTGTGCCACGTGCCGTTGACTATGTCTATAGGCATGATGGAAGATGTTGCGAAGGCCGGAATGATGCCGCAGATGCATCCTGCCGCCATGATGACGGATGTACATATCAGTACGCCTCTCCATGTCACCGTCATCCTGACGCCGCCTTCAAGGAATGTCCCCGCCACAGGGGCAACCGCCCAAGCCAGAGCAAGAGCGATGATG
>JAFVHZ010000171.1 GCA_017474265.1 Bacteroidales bacterium
GAGCGCGTTAGGGTTGATGAGGGTCGAGGTCACCAGGAAGAAGATGAGCAGGAGGAACACGATGTCCGTCATTGACGACATCGAGAATCCCGAATCTACCTTTGTTGTCCTTTTGATTGCCATGTCCCTGAGTGTTATTTGTTTGCTGGTTCGTGGAGCATGTCGATGAATTCGATGGTAGTGCTCTCCATCTTGAACACGAGGTTCGATATCTGCGAGGTGAGGTAGTTGTAGCCGAAGTATGCAATGATACCCACAAAGAGACCGCCTACAGTGGTCACCATAGCCTCGTATATACCTCCCGAAAGAAGGGTGATGTCGATGTTGTTGCCTGCTGTAGACATCCTGAAGAAGGCCTCGATCATACCGGTCACCGTACCGAGGAATCCGATCATCGGAGCACCTCCGGCGATGGTCGCAAGCATAGGAAGACCTTTCTCAAGTCTCGCTACCTCCACATTTCCCATGTTCTCCACTGCTGTCTGGATATCCTGGAGAGGGCGTCCGATCCTTTCGATTCCCTTCTCGACGAGTCTCGCTACAGGGGAATCGTATTTCTGGCAGAGGTCGATCGCTGACTTGATCTTTCCGTCATGGATGAAGTCGTGGATGTCCTTCATGAAGTTCTTGTCGATCTGTCCGGCCTTGTGGATGAGCCACCATTTGTTGCCGAAGATGTAGATTGCCATTATCGAGAGGATGAGAAGGACGATCATGAGCCATCCTCCGGCCATCGCCATGTCGATAAGGTTCAAGGTCTTTTCCTGTGCTACCGCCACGGTCTCTGTGGCGGCGAAGGTAGTATCTACCTGTAAGAGATTGAAAATCATAACTATTGCGTCTTTTTTACATTCAAACAAATGCCACTTGGACATAATCGTGCAAAATTACGCAATTTTTCGGAATAAATGAAATTTATTTGTACTGCGCTCCGGTGAAGAAAAGGGCCTTTCCCGGCACTGAGGAACCGGCCTCCGAACGGTTGCCGTTCTCGATGAGCTGCTTTATCCATGAAGGATCCTTCTTTCCTCTTCCGACCTCTATGAGAGACCCTACGACGGCCCTGACCATGTTGCGTAGGAAGCGGTTCGCCTTGATGCGGAACACGATATAACTGCCTTCAGAATATGGATAGCCGAGCATCTGCGAATGCTGGGGCCTGTATGTTTCCCAGGATGCTTCAGTGACGGTGCAGATTGACGTCGTGTTGTTGCCTCCGACCTTCTCGAAACAACTGAAGTCATGCTCTCCCAGAAGATGGGCCGCAGCGTCGTTCATCTTCATGATGTCGAGGGGATATCTCATTCTGTATGAGTACTTTTCACAGAACGGGTCCTTGCAGAAATGGATGAAGTATCTGTACTCTCTCGAGATGGCGTCAAAGCGGGCATGGAATTCCCCGTCTGAAATGGAAATTTCGTGTATCGCAATCTCCTTTGGGGTCATGGCATTTAATTTGTAGCAAAGATGCGCCGCGTCGATGCTGACTTCGTCAGGGATGTCGATGTGAGCGATATAGTTGACGGCATTCACTTCGGTGTCGGTACGTCCTGCTCCGGTGACAGGAATGGCGGTGCCGAGAAGTGTGGACAGAGCGTTTTCCAGTTCTCCCTGCACGGTGCGTGCATTGTTCTGTATCTGCCAGCCGCTGAAGGCGCCACCGTCGTATGATAGAGTGATGATATATCGCATATTTCAAAAAATAAGTAACTTTGTAGGTTTTAAAATGCAAAAATATCAAAAATCATATTTATGGAAAGCATAAACATCAAAGAATTGAACGACCGCATCCAGAGGGAGAGTTCGTTTGTGGACATCCTTACGATGGAAATAAACAAGGTCATCGTGGGTCAGAAACAGTTGGTAGAGAATCTTCTGATAGGACTCCTCGCCAACGGACATATCCTTCTCGAAGGAGTTCCAGGCCTGGCGAAGACTTTGGCTATCAATACTTTGTCTCAGGCTGTAGACTCCAAGTTCAGCCGCATCCAGTTCACACCTGACCTTCTTCCTGCCGATGTCATCGGTACTCTGATCTACTCGCAGAAGAGCGAGCAGTTCCAGATCAAGAAGGGCCCTATCTTCGCCAACTTCGTGCTTGCGGATGAGATCAACCGTTCTCCTGCAAAGGTGCAGTCGGCGCTTCTTGAGGCTATGCAGGAGCGTCAGGTAACCATCGGTGATGAGACCTTCAGGCTCCCGGAACCGTTCCTTGTGATGGCGACTCAGAATCCTATCGAGCAGGAAGGAACGTATCCGCTCCCTGAAGCCCAACTCGACCGTTTCATGCTCAAGGTTGTGGTCACCTACCCTAAGAAGGAGGAAGAACGCCAGATCATACGCATGAACAACAGTGGTACCTTCCCTAAGGCGTCTCCCGTCCTCAAGCCTGAGGATATCGTGAGGGCTCGTGAGGTTGTGAAGGATGTATACATGGATGAGAAGATCGAAAGATATATCGTGGATATCGTATACGCGACACGTACTCCTAAGGAGTATGGCCTCGACAGACTCGCCGGAATGATTTCGTACGGTGCGTCTCCACGTGCGAGCATCTCTCTTGCCGCTGCAGCAAAGGCATATGCCTTCATCAAGAGAAGAGGTTATGTGATACCTGAGGATGTGCGTGCAGTCTGCTATGAAGTGCTCCGTCATCGTATCGGCCTGACATATGAGGCTGAGGCAGAGAACATGACTACCGATCAGATCATCTCGGAGATCATAAACGCAGTAGATGTTCCATAATGGATGCCATGAGTGCAAATGACCTTTTGAAGAAGGTCAGGAAGATAGAGATCAAGACCCGTGCGCTCTCGCACCAGATCTTTGCGGGCGAGTACCATTCGGCCTTCAAGGGACGTGGTATGGCTTTCAGCGAAGTGCGTGAGTATCAGTACGGTGACGATGTGCGTAACATGGATTGGAATGTTACGGCACGTCTGCGTTCCCCGTATGTGAAGGTCTTCGAGGAGGAAAGGGAACTGACGGTGGTGCTTCTTGTGGATGTAAGCCGTTCGAGACTGTTCGGTACAGTGGGTACCAGCAGAAAGGATATGCTTGCCGAAATAGCCGCGGTCCTTTCGTTCTCCGCGATCATAAACAATGACAAGGTCGGAGCCCTCTTCTTCAGCGAGAAGGTCGAGAAGTTCATCCCTCCGAAGAAGGGACGTAGCCATCTTCTGCACATAATCCGTGAGATCATAGAGTTCGAGCCGACAACAGACGGGACCGACATATCGGAGGCGTTGAGATATCTTACGAATGCAATAAAGAAGAAATGTACCGCCTTCCTTCTTTCCGACATGATCGATGTGGACAAGGATGGCAATCCTCGTTATGAGGAGGCGCTCAAGGTTGCGGTGAACAGACATGATCTCTCGGTCATCGAAGTATATGACCCGCGGGAGAGGAGCATTCCGGATCTGGGACTCATAAATATAAAGGACTCGGAGACCGGCAGGACGGCATGGGTCAATACTTCTGACAGGAAGATGAGGCAGGCTTACGAGGAATGGTTCCGCAAGATGGATCAGACTTCAGGCAGGCTCTTTATGAAATATAATGTGGACAAGGTGAGCATAGCACTTGACGAAGACTATGTCAAGGGACTGATGGCCTTGTTCAAAAACCGATAGGATTATATGCGTAATGCATTGACATATTTGATGCTGGTCTTCAGCGTGGTGAGGATGTCGGCCCAGGTGGCCGATACAGTTTCCGTATCTGAACCCGGAACGGATGGTCTGGAGATCCCGAAGGGAAAGGTCGTGCCGATGACGGGAGCCTTTCTGGAGCCTCTTCAGGAAAGGGATTCCGTTCTTATCGCCGACCAGTTGGTGTACGGATTTGAACTGAAGCAGGTGAAGGAAGGCACACAGTTGGCTCTGCCTCAATGGGAGAACGATGAGAGAGGAGGAGTGCAGGTGGTAAGGCATTGGCAGGTCGATACCGTCAAGGTGTCTAAGGGCCGCAAAGGTGAGCCGACGCTTATGGACATCCGCGGAGGAATGGTCATAACATCATTCGACGAAGGTGTTTATGATCTGCCTCAGATAATGGTGGGAAGGCTGAATGATGATGGGGTCCTCGATACTCTTGTATTTGATCCTATGCGTCTGGAAGTCGAGACTATGCCTGTGGATACGGCGACTTTCGTCCCTCATGACATCAAGGCCCAGATCCGTTATCCTCTGACTTTCAAGGAGGTGCTGCCTTATGTGGGAGGCGTCCTGCTTCTGGTTCTGCTGATCTTCCTCATCATGAGGATGGTCAAGCATAAGGAGGAAGTTGCATATAAGAAGAAGGACCCTGCACATATCGTGGCCTTGCGCAAACTGGACAGGTATCGTGGCAACAGTCTTTGGGCTCCGGAGAAGCAGAAGCAGTTCTATTCGGGAGTCACTGATGCCCTCAGGGAGTATATTTCCGAAAGGTACGGCGTGTCCGCGATGGAAATGACCACCGCCGAGATCTTCCGTGACCTGAAAGGTACAGATGTTCCTGCGGATCTGCTGAAAGAGATTCATGAATTGTTTGAAAGGGCGGATTTCGTGAAGTTCGCGAAGTTCGTAGCCTCTGATGAAGACAATGCCGCCACACTTCCGCTGGCGGTGAGGTTTGTCACCTCTACATATCAGACTGAGATAGAGGCAGAAGAGGTATCTGACAAAGGAGGGAAAGAGTGATGTTTTTTGAATATCCGAAACTTTTATGGCTTCTTGCGGTACCCGCATTGCTCGTACTGCACTACATATATCTGGAACTGTCCCGGAGGCATCCTCATCTGAGGGTGTCCACTTCTGTGCCATGGACGGTGAGGGGCAGATCGTTCATGAGCATCCTTCGTCATGTGCCGTTCCTTCTGAGGACTTTCGCTCTGGTGATGATAGTTATTGCCATTGCCCGTCCGAGGTCATCTCAGGAGATGGAGCGCATCGACACCGAGGGAATCGACATCATTCTGGCGATGGACGTGTCTACATCCATGCTTGCCAGAGACCTTACTCCTGACCGTATCAATGCCTCGAAGGACATCGCCATACACATACACCTTTGACGGATGGAAATTATATAACGAAACGACCGGCCAGGTGGAAGGTGAATTCTTGCCAAATGATGCTACGGTAACGGGAACTGCAAC
>JAFVHZ010000172.1 GCA_017474265.1 Bacteroidales bacterium
AGGCGGTTCTCTTCTTCCCGCAACTCTTGCAGGAACAGGTCCTGACGTTTCGATACAGAACTCCGACGAAACTTGTATTAACTACGCTATCAGAAGTGCAGTACTTCCTATAACTAACATGGAGGGACTTGACGAGGTAAAAAAGAGATTCAGCGAAACTGCGATGATCCCTCTAACTCTTTACGATGAGGTTTACGGACTCCCCGAAACCGAAACCTTATGACTTTTACTGTAGGTCTGCAGAATAATATTGTTGTGGTCAATTGGCAGAATGTGTCATGGACCGATGAAATCTGATGAGATTGTTATGAAAAGATTGTGTATTATATTTCTGACGGTGTTTGCCGTAATATCATGCGAGCAAGTACGTCCTGATGATGATCCGGAGACTGTTGAGGTAGTTTTGTCCTTGAACAGTGCGCCTCTTGCGAAGGCAGATTCCCCTTTGATTCCGGATGTCGAGAATCTCATATATGACGTATGGATACTGCAGTACGACAAGATGGGACTTCTTATTGATATGGGTACGTCTCATGCGAGAGCGACCTCTTCCGGTTCCTTGACTGCGACTGTGACGACAACCTTTGCTGTCGGCGATGGTAATACCATCTGCGTTCTGGCTAATCTTGACAGAGGTGATGCTTCTGCGGTCAGGAAGTGGCCTCAGTCATTGACAGAGTTCAAGACTTCATGTAGCGTTGTGGACCTTTCTGCCGATATTGATGCCGCCAATGCGGGAACTTTGACTGATATGCCGATGTTCGGTTATTGGGAAGGAAATGTTTCCGTAGAGACAAACAATGTGCAGGTGTCTCTCGGACGTATGCTGACACGTGTCAATCTGTTCATCAACAATCAGTCTTCTTCCACTCAGACTGTGACTTCGATATCCAATGTCTCAAAGAAGGTCTATGCCTTTCCTAATGTAGATCATGCTGCCCTGCCGGCAGAAGCATATAATGAAATTGCAATCAATCAGAGCGTGGCTGCCGGAAATGCGAAGGAATTATATTTCTATATGGCTCCTAATTTTACAGAAACAGAAACCAATGCCACTAAGTTGAATATTGCCGGCAAAGAACCGGTAATCCTGTCCAACGGTGCTCCTAAGGATTCCCCTCGCGACCTCAACCTTTACCACAACAGTAACTATACGTTTACCATCAACATCAAGTGATGCTGATCAGGTCTTACCAAAGGAAGTAAGCGGGACTTTGAAGCACCGGGATCATTCCCTTGCCGTTCCATCCCACGAATCTTCTTGCCTTGAGGAGCCTGTGAGAGTTTTCGTAATAATCCTTCTGTCCCGGGATAAGGGAGTTGACACGCACCTTGTGTGATGCGTGGATGATCTTTCCGTCTCCGATATAGATGCCCACATGTGTTATTTTCTCTTTCTTGAGGAGGGTTTCAGGTGACCCGAAGAACACCAGGTCTCCCGGCTGGAGATGCTGTGCCCTCTTGACCATTTCAGAGTAGAGTTTCTCCGAATCAGGAGCGACACTATGGTCACATTCCATGATGATTTCCCTTCCGTAGTTTACCTGCTGTGAAGCATTCCTGGGGAGCAGATGACCGTTCATGAAGAAGGTCAGCCTGACAAGTCCGCTGCAGTCAAGACCCTTGCTGGAAGTGCCTCCCCACAGGTAAGGAGTACCTTCAAACTGCATTGCGGTATCAACGATTTTCTCCTGAGTGATCTTCTGTCTGTCAGCCC
>JAFVHZ010000173.1 GCA_017474265.1 Bacteroidales bacterium
CCGAGGCAACCTTTCGTTCACTACCATCAACATTGTGAAACTCGCCATCGAGTGCATGAACATCACGGACCGTGAGGAAAGGATCCATGAGTTCTTCCAGAAACTTGACTGGGCTCTTGAGATTTCTGCAAAGCAACTCAACGAGAGGTTCAACTTCCAGAAGACAGCGCTCAAGAAGCAGTTCCCTCTACTTATGGGAGCACTCTGGCTTGACAGCGAGAAACTTGCAGACAACGACACCATCGAGTCTGTGATCAACCACGGTACCCTCGGTATAGGATTCATCGGACTTGCCGAGGCTCTTATCGCCCTCACCGGCAAGCACCATGGAGAATGTCCTGAATCACAGGAACTCGGTCTGCGCATCGTCACCTTCATGAGAAGCAAGATCAACGAGTTCTGCGAGACCTACAAGCACAACTACAGCGTACTCGCTACGCCTGCAGAAGGCCTTGCAGGACGTTTCACAAGAGCGGACAAGAAGAAGTTCGGCATCATCCCCGGCGTGACCGACAAGGACTACTACACCAACTCCAACCATGTGCCTGTCTACTACAAGTGTACTCCTAAGCACAAGGCAGAGATCGAGGGACCATACCATGCCCTCACCGGCGGCGGACATATCTTCTATGTCGAGATCGACGGAGACGCAACCCACAATCCTGAGGCAATCATGGCTATCGTGGACCTCATGGATGAGTACAACATCGGTTACTGTTCAGTGAACCACAACAGGAACCGCTGCATGGACTGCGGATATGAAAACGCAAAGGAGAACCTCAAGAAGTGTCCTCACTGCGGCGGCGAGAACATCGACAAACTGCAGAGAATCACAGGTTACCTCGTGGGAACAACCAGCAGATGGAACAGCGGCAAACTTGCTGAACTGAAAGACAGGGTGGTCCACAAATAATCATACCGCCATTACAAACGACATCCCTCGGATGTGGACGAGCGAAGCATTTCCATATGCTTCTGCGAAGCGAGCCACATCCGAGGGATGTCGTTTTGGGGAATTATATCTGTTTATTTATATTGTACTAAAGGCGTTGTTCCAGGGATATCATCATCTTCCTGAGGCGTGATGTGGATGATGCGCTGGTTGGAACTGCCTCTGAAGTGGAGGTCAGGGTCGCGGAGTTCCTGTATGAACGGGCCCTCGACGAGAGTGTCTATATATGGAAGTATCATGCTCAGGCGGCTGTCGGCGAGGATTTCCTCATATGTGAAGCCCGTGTAGCACCAGATGTTCTTTCCTGTCTCTTCCTTTATGCGGCGGGCAAGTTCGGTGAACGCCTCGACCTGATAGAGAGGGTCACCTCCGGAAAAGGTCACATTGCAGAACTTGTCTTCCTTTATGACTGCCAGAAGTTCGTCGACTGTGGCTTCACGTCCGGCATTGAAGTCCCACGACTGCGGATTGTGACAGCCGGGACAGTGATGCGCACATCCTGCGCAATAGATCGACGTACGGAGGCCCGGGCCATCCGCCATCGTCTCTTCCAATATATCCAGTATCCTTATCTTCATATCTGACCAATATTCAAACTTTTTCGTGATTCGCAACTCACTGTTGCTCAGCAACTTAACACATCAGTCCTGCAAGACGAGGAAGGCAGGACATTTAACCAACTTGCTTACCGTCAGCACTTTACGCTACACGGCATACGTCATAAATCTGCATCAGGGGACGGATATTTATCCAGTTCGGCGGGACGGACGTCATCCCATGAGCGGATGGCCTCATATGCTTCGCGTGATCCGTAATAAGCAAGGAATTTCTCTTCATCGTTTTCGACCCACCACTGCGTACCCATCCCCTTCTCGAAGGCATACGGCTTCATGAACATCTTCACTGCCCACGCCGGAGCAAGGAAGGCAAGGGAATAGTACCACGGGAGTCTGGCCTTCATCGAGGCGAAATAGTCGTCAACCGGGACATTGGCCCTGAAATGGAGATAGTCCTCGAGGACATCGGCATCCTTGTACCACATGCCGTGGAAATTCTTCAATGCAAACCACTGAGGTTCAAAGAC
>JAFVHZ010000174.1 GCA_017474265.1 Bacteroidales bacterium
ATACCCGGCCTGATCAGGGCATACAAGACTTCGACGGCCGATGCGATAGAGAACGCTCAAATCGTAGAAAAGATAGCATCCAGAATGTATAGGGTACACTTCGGGTACATGAGCATGAACAGTGTGATGAAGGTATTCAAGGACATGGGACTGGAGCAGAAGAACCAGAAGTTCGAGATGGAGTGCAGCATGGACACAAGTGTCCGTCTCTCGCTCGTCGACACCTTTCTGGAAAAGATGGCAGACGTGGAAGGCTGCCGCACAGAAGAATTATAGGAACCGACATCATTATACGGAACAACGTCAACGACTATGAATAATAAAAGTTTGATTTCGATTTGGGATTTCAGCAAGGAAGAAATCCTGCACGTTCTGGAGACAGCCAAGGATTTCGAGCAGAACAGGGTTCAGAACTTCCTGGAGGGCAAGGTGATAGCAAGCCTTTTCTTTGAACCTTCCACCAGGACCCGTCTCAGTTTCGAGACTGCAGTCAATCGTCTGGGTGCTAAAGTGATAGGCTTCTCGGACGCCACCAACACGAGCCAGAGCAAAGGAGAGACCCTCAAGGATACCATCAAGATGGTCAACAACTACGTCGACATGATCATCATGAGACATCCTCTCGAAGGAAGTTCAAGATATGCCTCAGAAGTTGCCACAGTGCCTGTAGTCAATGCCGGTGACGGTGCTAACCAGCACCCGTCCCAGACCCTTCTTGACCTTTATTCCATCCTTCAGACGCAAGGAACTCTGGAAGGCCTGACCATCAACATGGTAGGTGACCTGAAGTACGGACGTACGACCCACTCCCTGCTTCAGGCCATGTCCCACTTCAATCCGAAATTCATCTTCACCTCTCCGAAGGAACTGGAAATGCCTCAGGAATACAAGAGTTTCCTCGACAGCAAGGGCATAGAATACATCGAGACCACCTCACTTGAAGAACATCTAAACGACTGCGACATACTCTACATGACCCGCGTACAGCAGGAAAGATTCACTGATCCGATGGAGTACGAAAGGGTGAAGGACGTATACACTCTCAACGCATCGATGCTCGGCGCTGTACGGGAAAACATGAAGATACTGCACCCTCTTCCACGCGTGACAGAGATCGATCAGGACGTAGACGAGACTCCATACGCATACTATTTCAAGCAGGCAGAGAACGGTCTCTATGTCCGTATGGCCATTATTTCTTACCTCTTAGGATACAGATAATCATGAACAGAAAAGAATTGGTAGTCAGCGCATTGGAGAATGGTACCGTGCTGGACCATATACCCGCTGAAAATGTATATAAAGCACTGGACATCCTTAATCTCAAAGGAATCGAGAGTCAGATCACCATCGGCATCAACCTCGCCAGCAAACTGTATGGCAAAAAGGGAATAATAAAGATCGCCGACAAGTTCTTCGAGGATGACGAACTGAACAAACTTGCTTTGATCGCTCCTAAGGCCACAGTCAATGTGATCCGTGATTTCAAGGTCGTTGAAAAGAAGACTCTTGTCATGCCTAAGGAAGTCATCGGAATTGCAAAATGCAGAAATCCTAAGTGCGTTACCAATCACCAGCCGATCACAACAAGGTTCGCCACAATCGATAACGGTAACGAAATATCACTTTTATGCCACTTTTGTGAAAAAATCACAAAGACAAAACACGTCTTTTAAAATAAATCATTATCTTTATCCCCATAAAAGTTACAAATTTTAATAACACTATACCGATATGAAAACAGTTCACAATTTCAATGCAGGTCCATGCGCCCTGCCACAGCAGGCTGTCGATAAAGCAATCGATGCTCTTAAGGATTTTGCCGGGACCGGCATGCCTGTAATTTGCGTGTCACACAGAAGCAAGGAGTGGAGCGCAGTCATGGACGAATGCCGTGCTCTCTGGAAGGAACTTCTCAACATTCCTGACACTCATGAAGTGCTCTTCCTCGGTGGCGGTGCAAGCATGGGATTCCTCTACACTGCAATGAACTTCCTTGAGAACAAGGCAGGATATCTCGAAACAGGCGTATGGGCAAAGAAGGCTCTCAAAGAGGCCAAGGGCCTTGGAAACGCATATGCCGTAGCATCATCTGCAGAAACCACATTCAATTACATTCCAAAGGGTTACGAAATTCCTTCAGACCTCGACTATTTCCACATCACCACAAACAACACAATTTACGGTACTGAAATTCACGAGGACATCGACTGTCCGGTTCCACTCATCGCTGACATGTCGTCAGACATCATGAGCCGTCCTGTTGACGTAAGCAAATATGCAATGATATATGGCGGAGCACAGAAGAATGTAGGTCCTGCAGGTGTGACTTTCTTCATCGTAAAGAAGGATCTTCTCGGCAAGGTGAGCCGTTACATCCCGACAATGCTCAACCTCCAGACGCATATCGACGGAGAGTCAATGTTCAACACCCCTCCTGTATTCCCGATCTTCGTGATGACCGAAACCCTCAGATGGGTAAAGGAACTCGGCGGAGTGGAGGCAATCTACAAGATCAACAAGGAAAAGGCTGCCCTTCTTTATGACGAAATCGACCGCAACTCCCTCTTCGTAGGAACTGCTGCAAAGGAAGACCGCTCTATCATGAACGTATGCTTCGTCATGGCTCCAGGCTACGAGGCTCTTCAGGACGAGTTCATGGCTTTCGCAAAGGAGCGCGGCATGGTCGGCATCAAGGGACATAGGTCTGTAGGAGGATTCCGTGCCTCCATCTACAACGCTTGCCCTGTTGAAAGCGTTCAGGCACTCGTTGACTGCATGAAGGAATTTGAAGCATTGAAGAAATAAGCACATTGAACATGAAAATACTCGTCGCAACCGAAAAACCGTTTGCAGCAG
>JAFVHZ010000175.1 GCA_017474265.1 Bacteroidales bacterium
CACTTCAAGCAGAAGACGCAAGGCAATCAGATACAGGGAACCGGCCACGCGGATATCATCCAGGCCCATGACGGATCTTGGTGGATGGTATGCCTGGCATTCCGCACACAGGGCGGAAACCACCATCTGACAGGACGTGAGACCTACCTTGCTCCGGTTGAATGGGAAAAGGACGGATGGCCTGTCGTGAACGGCACCGGTGACATCGCCATCGAGATGAATGTACCGACGCTTCCTCAACAGCCGTTCAAACAGTGCCCGGCAAGAGAAGATTTCAATGGAACATCCTTTGAAAACCCTGTGGTACAGGGACTTGGACCGGAATGGTCTTGGCTTCGCAATCCTGATACATCCAGATATCAGGTGACTGCAGGACTGCTCAGAATGTACGGAAACCAATACAACCTCAACGAGACTTCCGGTTCCCCTACATTCATCGGCCGACGTCAACAGGACATCAACTTCACGGCCGAGACTCAGGTACGTCTGCGCAAGCCTCATTCAGGCGACAAGGCCGGACTTACCGTATTTATGGACTCCGGGGCCCATTATGACCTTTATATCAAGAAGAGCAACGGTGGGAAATGGGCGGTGACCGTAAGATATGCAATGGGCGTACTCGACCATTTGACCGAGGTCTTCGTCAACAGTCCGAAGGTATGGCTCAGAATCACCGGAGACGCCGATTTCTACAGATTCTGGTATTCGATGGATGGCGTAGAATTCCATCAGGTCGGCATTGGAAACACACGTTACCTGAGCAGCGAGACTGTGAGCGGATTCACCGGCATAATGATCGGACTTTGGGCGCAATGCCCTGATGCAGGCACCAACGCCATCACCGGCTTCGCCGATTTCGAATATTTCGAATACAAATAACTCCCTGGTTGAAATACCACCGTGACGACTTTCTCTCAAAACTCGACACAGTGGTACCAGAAAAACCTCAAAACCAGCGATTTGAGACACCACTGTGTCGTTTAAAAGCCCTAAAACGTCACAGTGATGGTTCACATCCGGTTACATATCAGATGAGGCGACCTTGGCGATAAGTGATTCGACTTCAGAACGGTTCATGGTTCCGTCAAGACACATGAACTGTGTCCCGTCCGGTTCAGTAGCGATGAACACGATGCTTTCTATCGTCTTGTCGTTTCCTGCAGTATAGATACGAACGATGTCGCCATCGTCCTTCACCTCCATAAGCAGTTCATACCGGCCCTTGCTTATCATGGAGTCAACTTCCCTCAGAAGTTCCCTGCCGACAGAAGCGTTCTCTATGTCAAGCATATAGAATCCACTGAAAGTGCGGACAAGAGGGGCCAGGTCCATGTTTTCGCCTTCTCCGATCTCAACATTAAGTTCCGGTATCCTGCCTATGAGTTTGAACATGGCAGGCGAGATATATACTGCCGAAACTCCTTCAGTATCGGAATATCTGTTGTAGATGTTTCTTCCTTCTTGTGCAGATGCTCCTATCGCCATCAGGAGCAGAACTGCCATCGCATATATTTTCTTCATGACGTATTCTTTAGTAAGTAATTGATTCTGTGTTTATTCCGAAAAGACGGATGTGGTTCTGACGATTATAGCCTCCGATTCCTCTGCCATCGAGACGCCTTTGCGGATTCCGTCTGACATGATGGCAAAAGCCTTCTCTAGTTCCGCATATGCAAGATAGGGGTCGTCAAATGTGTCTTTCGGCTCATCCTGCCATCTTGCAGTTCCGAAGCCCAGACCTGCCAGAAGAATAATCGACGCGGCAGCACCTGCCATCCACACACGTCTCTTTGCAGGCCTCGACAGACTCTCCTGAATCTTCTGCATCAGATCCTCGGGAACGACAATGGTTTCGTCCAGAGAAACTGCCTCCAGATGCTCCAGACTCATGTTTTCAATATCCTTCAGTGACTTCATATCCTTAATTTCTGTTTGAGGGTTTTCCTTGCTATGCTTATCAATACTCTGACATGTACCTGAGAAAGTCCGGTCCTTCTGGATATATCCTCATATCCGAGATCTTCCAGGACCATCAGTTTCATGACCTCGGACTGCCTGTCAGGGAGTCTGTCTATTTCCTCCAGGATGCGCTTGAGCATGTCCTTTGCCGCCAATCCCGCCTCAGGAGAAATTCCGGTCGCCTTCATTACGACGTCAAGAGACTCATGTGCCCTGACTTCCCTGCGACGGATCCTGTCTATGCAGATGTTCTTCAATAGAGACAATCCGTAAGCGACCGGCGTTCTGACGTCCTTGAGTCTTGACCGTGACGCCCACAACTTCAGATACAGTTCCTGCACGGCATCCTCCGCATCCTGCCTGGATTCCAGAAGATGATATGCCGCACGGTAGAATCTGTCAGCATAAGGCATCCATATGTTTCTGAAATCATTCATCTGCCATTTTCAGAATGTCCGCAACCTTTTCCGCACTCACTCTGCCAAAGAGGCAGACCAGGGTGCAATCTTCAGGAATGAAGACGATAAGGTCATCTATGAATTCACCGTCCGATGATGACGTACCATAAATATTGACGGTCTCGCCGTCGTCCTTCACTTCCACCATCTTTTCGGCATCATCCAGAAGTACGGAGACTTTCCTGTTGAAAGAGTCCTTCCTACTGCCCTCGGCTTCTTCATATTCGACGACAATGACCTTTCTGAGGCCGTCCAATACTCCCATTACGGCCCTTTCCTCCGGCGTCTCTGCCGATGCCTTGGCAATCATCCTGACCAGTCCGAGACCGAGTCCGCCTACAGAAACCACATCAAAGCCCTGATACAGATTATATTCCCTGACAAGGTCGGCAACCGTTCCGGAGTTGACTTTCTTCCGTCCTGCCGCCATTGCCTCAGGCATTCCCAGTCCTGCCGTAAAGATAGCCAGCAGCAATATTGATATCCATTTTTTCATATCCGATTTTCTTAAGTTCGTAAATATTTGTTTCGAGCGCTCACTATCAATGACGCACAGACGGGGAATCTGTTAATGAATTTCTACAGTTTTCTTTACAAAAATCAGACGAGCGCTTTGTTATAGGTGACATGCCACCCCCGGCCAGGGGGTGCCTGCCGAAGGGCAGGCGGGGGTCACCGATACAAAACGCTCGTCTGATTTTACGTGAAAGAGCAATTACTCCTTACGCTCAGCCTTTGACTCGAGGAAGAGTTCATCCATCTGCTCCTGATCGATATATGAAGGGGAATCGATCATCACGTCGCGGCCCTGATTGTTCTTAGGGAATGCGATATAGTCACGGATGGTCTCCTGACCTCCGAAGAGCGAGCAGACGCGGTCAAATCCGAACGCGAGTCCTCCGTGAGGAGGGGCACCGAACTTGAATGCATTGATGATGAAGCCGAACTTGTATTCTGCGTCCTCCTTGCTGATGCCGAGAACCTCGAACATACGCTCCTGCATTGCAGCCTCATGGATACGGATCGATCCTCCGCCGAGTTCGGTTCCGTTGAGCACGAAGTCATATGCATTTGCGCATACCTTCTCGAGATCCTCCTTCCTGTCGCTGTAGAAGAGGTCGAGATGCTCCGGTTTAGGTGCTGTGAACGGATGGTGCATAGCATAGAAACGCTGTGTCTCGTCGTCCCACTCCACGAGAGGGAAATCCACCACCCAGAGAGGTGCGAAGTTGAAAGGATCGCGCAGACCAAGACGGTTACCCATCTCGATACGGAGTACGCCGAGCATGTTCTGAGTCTTTCTCTTCGCGCCGCAGAGAACGAGCATCATGTCGCCCTTCTTCGCTCCGAGACGGTCTGCAACGGCCATCAACTGCTCAGGTGTATAGAACTTGTCGATAGAAGACTTGACGCTTCCGTCCTCATTTATCTTGATGTATACCAAGCCCTTGGCACCGACCTGAGGCCTCTTCACCCACTCTGTGAGTTCGTCTATCTGCTTGCGGGTGTATGAAGCGGCGCCCTCGACATTGATTGCACCGATATAGTCGACACCATCAAATACCGAGAAACCGTATCCTTTCACAAGGTCAGTTATCTCATGGATCTTCATGTCGAAACGGATATCCGGCTTGTCAGAGCCATAGAAATCCATTGCGTCGTACCAACTCATGCGCGGGATGCGCTCCGCAATCTCTACGTTGAGGACATTCTTGAAGAGGGTCCTCATCATGCCCTCGAATGTATTCAGAACATCTTCCTGCTCCACGAACGACATCTCACAGTCGATCTGGGTGAACTCCGGCTGACGGTCAGCACGAAGGTCCTCGTCGCGGAAACAGCGCACGATCTGGAAGTAGCGGTCATAACCCGCCACCATCAGAAGCTGCTTGAAAGTCTGTGGAGACTGAGGAAGCGCATAGAACTGGCCTGGATTCATTCTTGAAGGCACCACGAAGTCGCGCGCTCCTTCCGGAGTCGACTTGATGAGGGACGGGGGCTCGATTTCGAGGAAGCCCTGTGCATCAAGGTAGTTGCGCGCCTCGTGAGCGATCTGGTGACGGATCTTGAGGGCTCTCTGAAGAGGGCCTCTACGAAGGTCAAGGTAACGGTACTTGGCACGAAGTTCCTCGCCGCCGTCGCTCTCTTCTTCAATGGTGAATGGAGGGGTGTTCGCCTTGTTGAGCACCTTAATATCGCTGATGCTGATCTCGATGTCTCCTGTAGGCATCTTAGGGTTCTTGCTCTGACGCTCGATGACCTCACCGGTCACCTGAAGGACCCACTCACGTCCAAGGCTCGAAGCGACTTCCTGAAGTTCCTGTGCAGCATGTGCGTCCACAACAAGCTGGGTGATGCCGTAGCGGTCGCGAAGGTCCACGAAGGTCATTCCTCCGAGTTTCCTTGATTTCTGTACCCATCCGGCCAGGGTCACGGTCTGGCCTGCATTTTCTATGCGGAGTTCTCCGCAGGTGTGTGTTCTGTACATATATGTATTGTTTTATATTTCCTTCATAAAAACTGACAAAAATACGAAATAAATAATAATTGTAATACATTTGCACCGCTAAAATGACTTTTGCTTATGTGGCTGATACTTGCTTTCGTTTCCGCGACATTCCTCGGATTCTATGATACATCCAAAAAGGCGTCACTGAAGGACAATGCAGTCCTTCCGGTGCTGCTGCTGAACACGATATTCTCGACTATCATATTCTCCCCCTTCCTTCTGGACTATATCGGAGGATTCGGCTGGTTCGAGGGTACCTTCCTCGACACTTCCGCATTTTCCCGTATTTCGCAAACCGCCTATCCACAGCATCTTGCCGAAACCGCGTGCTCCCCTTTGGCGGCACACACTTCGCAGAACTACCTATCGGTCAGCGAGTTACAGAACACGCTAAATCCGGAGATACGGGCCCATCTGCTGGTGATCCTGAAGGCATTCATCGTGCTGTCGTCGTGGATATGCGGATATTTCGGTCTGAAGCATCTGCCTTTGACTATCGTAGGACCGATAAATGCTACCAGGCCGGTGCTGGTGCTCGTGGGCGCCATGCTCTTCTTCGGAGAGAAACTGAACCTATGCCAATGGATCGGAGTGCTTCTGGCGATTTTGTCGATATTCCTGATGAGCCGCTCAAGCAAGAAGGAAGACATCGACTTCAAGAGCAACAGGTGGATATGGTGCGTGGCGGCGGCGACCATCATGGGAGCCGTAAGCGGACTGTATGACAAATTCATCATGAAGTCATTGAGTCCGATGTTCGTCCAGAGTTGGTTCAATTTCTATCAGATGATCATCATGACGGCTATCTGCGGACTGATCTGGTGGCCTACGCGCAAGCAGACGACTCCGTTCAGGTGGACCTGGGCCATTCCGTTGATATCCATATTCATATGTCTTGCGGATTTCGCTTATTTCACGTCCCTCAACGACCCGGAATCCATGATTTCCGTGGTGTCTCTGGTACGCCGGAGTTCGGTCATCATCTCATTCGCCTGCGGAGTGGTCATCTTCAAGGAGAGGAATCTGAAGGCAAAGATTATCGATCTTGGACTCATTCTGCTCGGTATGGCGTTCATATGGATCGGCACTCAGGGAGCATAGGGCAAAAACCGATGTGTGCGGCTATAAATCAAGAGGAAAGAATTATATTTGTAAAAATTTAGAGTCTACATATGGAAGTAAGAGCAAAGAAGGCCCTGGGCCAGCATTTTTTGACAGACCTGTCTATTGCACAGAGGATAGCAGACGCGCTTGTCGTACCTTGCCCCGGTATTGATGCGGTTCATAATGCAGAAAATCCGATGCCGGCACTTGAAGTAGGTCCGGGAATGGGAGTGCTGACACAATATCTTCTTCAGAGACCTGAAGTCAACCTTCGCATGGTGGAGATTGACACAGAATCCGTTGATTATCTGCTGGTTCATTTCCCGCAGGTGAACGGCCGTCTGATCGAGGCTGACTTCCTGAAACTCAAACTCGAGACTTTCTTCCCGGAAAAGTTCTGCGTCATAGGAAATTTCCCTTACAACATCTCGTCGCAGATATTCTTCAAGATCCTGGACTACAAGGAGCAGGTGCCGCAGGTGGTGTGCATGATCCAGAAGGAAGTGGCAGAACGCATTGCAGAGAAGCCAGGCACCAAGACTTACGGAATCCTTTCTGTGCTTCTCCAGGCATGGTACGACATCGAATATCTCTTCACCGTAGGCGAGGGAGCGTTCAATCCTCCTCCTAAAGTCAAGTCAGCGGTGATAAGACTTGTGCGCAACCAGCGTACAGAACTGGGATGTGACGAAGCGCTGTTCAAGACAGTAGTAAAGACCGGGTTCAACCAGCGCAGAAAGACCCTTCGCAACTCTCTGAAGCCGCTTATCCGCGCAAAGGCAGACCGATGCGGATGGTCGGAAGAACAACTGGCGGAGTTCACCGCCGATCCGGTATTCGACCTGCGTCCGGAACGCCTCGGCGTCAAGGATTTCATAGCCCTGACACTGAAACTGGGATAAATCAAAGCATTAACTGTTAAATTTTATAATAAATGAAGGTAATTCTCGTAAACGGAAGTCCTCACAAAGAGGGCTGCACATATACCGCCCTCAAGGAGGTGGAAAAGGAACTCAACGCAGGAGGAATCGAGACCGAAATCATATGGCTCGGAGTAAAGCCTATATCAGGCTGTCTCGGATGCGGACAATGCTGCAAGAGAGGTCCGAACGGAGAACCGGCAAGCCTCAGGTGCTTCATGAATGACGCCGTGAACGAATTCCTTGACAAGGCGGAGAAGGCCGACGGCTTCGTTTTCGGAAGCCCGGTCCACTATGCAGCCCTCTCCGGAGCCCTCACATCATTCATGGACAGGGCATTCTACGGCAAAGGCAAGATATACAGATACAAGCCCGCTGCCGGTATCGTCAGCGCACGCAGAGGCGGAACGACAGCGGCCTTCGACCAGATCAACAAATACTTCACGATATCGTCAATGCCGGTAGTGTCGTCGAAATACTGGAACATGGTGCACGGAAGCACTCCAGACCAGGTGCGTCAAGACGAGGAAGGCATGCAGGTAATGCGTGAACTCGGCCGCAACATGGCCTGGCTCCTGAAATGCATCGAAGCAGGCCGCGCCGCCGGCATCCCAGACCCAGTCAAGGAAAAGCCGGTGATGACAAACTTCATCAGATAGTTCGATTCCCGTCCGGAGCAGATAAAACAGAGGCGGCCCGAATGGGTCGCCTCTGTTGCGTTATTGAAATGGAATTTTAGTCTTCCTTCTCTTCCTCGAGGTAAGCCTTCAGGAGTTTCTCCTGTACATCACCTGGAACAGGCTGGTAGTCAGCGAAGTCCATTGTGAATGTCGCGCTACCTGATGAGAGCGAACTGAGGGTTGTCGAGTAGCGGTAGAGTTCTGCGAGAGGAACGCGTGCCTTGATGGTGCTGAATCCCTTGTCCTCACCCATTCCCTCGATGAGGGCGCGGCGGTTCTGAAGGTCAGACATGCAGGCACCCATGTACTCTGATGGAGTAAGTACCTCTACATTGTAGATAGGCTCCATGATCTTCGGACCAGCAATGCGGAATGCCTCCTTGAATGCGTTACGCGCTGCGAGAACGAATGAAATTTCATTTGAGTCTACCGGATGCATCTTACCGTCGTATACATAAACGCGGATGTCACGTGCAAGTGAACCGGTAAGAGGTCCTTCACTCATCTTCTCGTTGATACCCTTGAGGATGGCAGGCATGAAGCGTGCGTCGATAGCACCACCTACGATACAGTTGTAGTACTCGAGC
>JAFVHZ010000176.1 GCA_017474265.1 Bacteroidales bacterium
AAAGGTCACATTGTCTCCTGTGGACATTACGGTAAACGATCTTTCAGATGTGTCTTATGAATGTATGTATGTCAGCCTTGATGCCGTACAGGTGGCAGACGAGTCCCTCGGGGCTGTGTTCTCAGATTGTCCGGTAATGGAAAATGAGGCTCATGAGAAATTTGTCATGATGACATCGGATGAGGCCTCGTTTGCAGGATATCAACTTCCTGAATATTCAGGAACTGTATGTGGAATCGCCGGCGAAGGCAAGGTGTGGCCGACCAAGGAGGCAGATGTGGTGCTGAACAGAGACCGCTTGGGCGTTGTCATCGGTATTGAAGGCTTGCCGTATGTATTCCCTCTGATCGGTACAAACGGTTCTTCAAATACATTGAAGTATCTGTCCGTGAACAAGGGTACCTTCGATGCACAGACATGTCTTTGCACCAACGAATATGTTGATGATGGCCCGAGAGTGAAACTTCATGTCAGGATGGCAGGACGCACAAGTTCCGATGTGCAGTCAACCCCACTGTGGACGCATGCCTCAGGAGCAGACAACATTCCTTCCAAGTCCTTTGTAAACGAACTGTCAGGAGGCTCGGACTATACAGGAGAGACATATTTCAAACTTATTGTGCCGTTGCTTTCGGATCTTCCTCAGTCCTTTGACCTTTCTTTCGGACTTGCAGTCTGGAAGGATGCCGGACATAGGGATTGGGCTATCCGCTACTCAAAGGATGACAATGAATGGTACGACGGAGCCAAGTTGAGCCTCAAGGTCAGCGGTGAGACCAAGGTTGACAACAAGAATGTACAGATGCAGTTCTACACATTCCGTATTACTCCGGAAATTGAGGTTCTTGCAGGTGAGACGCTTTATATCAAGATAACCCCTGACGGTGACGCCCCGATCGCGGGAACAGCGATAGGTCCATGGAATGTTGACTGCCGTCTGTGGGGAGCGATTACCCTCACTCCTGCTGTCGCTTCCAGTGTGGAGACACCTGTTCCGCATGGTGCGGTTTATTTTGAGCCGTTTGACCATATGTATGCGGGCGCTGACTACTTGATCGGAGACAGGCTCGGACACTTGTCAAACCTTTATGGTGAGGATATCTCGCAGTGGACTGATGAAAGAAAGGCCGGACTTCGTGGAGAAAATGTGGGAGAACGTCCTGGCTATGCCCAGATCGGATTGCTTGCTAAAGACACCCATTACATGCACAACTATAAGCATAAGTTCATGCCGGGTTCTCTTACAACGCCTAAGTTCAGGCAGTCAGGCAAACTGAATCTTACGTTCAAGGCAATGGCCTTTGCAATGTTCGATTCAACCAGAAATTGCGACGACCACTCAGGAGACTCGACCGAGATCACCGTGGAGGTTCTTGGTGGCGGTACAATTGACGGAGAGACAACCGTGACTGTATCAGAACTGCCGTACAATGCGTTCGAGACATTCTCGCTGCAGATTTTGGATGCAACAGAAGAGACTTGTCTCAGGTTCTCAAGCAAGACGAGCGAGGAAAAGATCTTTGCGCGCTGGTTTATCGACGATATAACAATAACTAAATAATCTTATTATGAATAAACTGATTAATGGGGACTACCAGTCCCCTGCAGTTCTTGAATGGACTGTTCTTAACG
>JAFVHZ010000014.1 GCA_017474265.1 Bacteroidales bacterium
CTTCATTCCGTTATGAGCGCGGTGCGGATCCTCTGGTAGTGGATTATGCGGCAAGACGTGCAGCCCTTCTCATCCAGGAACTTGCCGGTGGTGAGGTCGTAGGAAAGGTACAGGAATTCTATCCTGAGAAGATCGGGAAGAAGATTGTCGAGCTCGATTATGACCGTATCGAGAACTTCATAGGCAAGAAGATCGGACATGATGTTATAGAGGAACTCCTTGGACATCTTGCGTATGAGTTTGTCGAGAAGCACGAGGGAGGTGCTACGGTGGCGGTGCCTTCATATATGATCGACGTATACCGTGAATGCGATGTGGTCGAGGAGATCCTCCGTGTGTACGGATACAATAACATCGAACTTCCTCAGGCGATGCGTATGTCCGTGAATGCACCGCAGAAGCCTGAACCTGAACAGGTAAGGAAGTCGATTGCAGATTTCCTTGCAGCGAACGGTTTCGTAGAGACCATGAATAATTCGCTGACCAAGTCTGATTATTATGCGAAATTGAAGACCTTCCCTGAAGAGAAGTGCGTGAGGATAATGAATCCTCTCAGTTCCGATCTCAATGTGATGAGGCAGACCCTCCTTCTTAACGGTCTTGAGGTCATTGCATATAACATCAACCGTCAGATCAGTAATATCAAGACATTCGAATACGGTTCAGTATACTCGTTCAAGCCTGGCACTGACGGCAAGACACTCGAATCATACGAGGAGCATACATGCTATGCACTCTTCATGAGCGGTCAGCCGGACAAGTCATGGCGTACAGATCTCGGAAAGGGAAGCTATTTCCAACTCAAGGGATACCTCGAACTTCTTCTGAAGCGTTTCGGATGTGACATATACTCTCTTGAGACTGATGCTGCTCCTGCAGACCTGTTCTCCGAGGGACTTTCATACAGTCTCCCCGGCTCACGTCAGACTCTTGCCGTAATGGGTACCATCGCTCCCGCAAGACTCAAGCAGTTCGGCATCAGACAGCCTGTATTTGCTGCTGAGATCAGTTGGCCTGCTCTCTTCGAACTCGTGAAGAGAAACAAGATCAAATATAAGGAACTCCCTAAGTTCCCTGAGGTAAGAAGAGACCTTGCGCTTCTTCTTGACGAGTCTGTGACTTATGCGGACCTCCGCAGGAGCGCTTTCCGTGCAGGAAAGAAACTACTCAAGCAGGTAGGACTTTTCGACGTTTACCGCGGAGACAAGATAGCAGAAGGCAAAAAGCAGTATGCCCTCAGTTTTGTACTTCAGGATCTTGACAAGACCCTTACAGACAATGATGTGGAGAAAGTGATGAGCAAGTTGCTTTCTACTTTCCAGAATGAGTTCGGTGCAGTTCTGAGATAGAGATGAGAAGAGTCCTGCGTCATATTCCGGCTCTGATCATCCTTGTGATGATCATATCCGTTTCCTGCCGAAAGCAGGATGCGGAAGTGATTCCGCGTGCGAAACTGTCAAGGATATATGCGGAAATGCTCATGACAGACCAATGGGTCATGTCTGCAAAAGGAGTCAGACTGATTGCAGATACCTCTCTTGTGTATGAACCTATTCTGGAGAAATACGGATATACGACTGAGGATTATGTAAAGACTGTCGATGTATATATGAATGATCCTGAGCGCTTTGCCAAGGTGTTGAGGACAACGGTCGATATACTTGACGAGCGGCTGGTGCAGTTGAGGAAGGAAAAGCACGCACAGGAGGTCAAGGCTGCGAAGGAGCGGGAGTGGAAGAAGATGGCCGACTTGTTGAAGTCGGATTTCGACCCTGCAGAGTACTTTCCTTATCTTAATGGTGAACCTTATGTACATTATTACGACAGTGTGTCGTTCGAGCCTGATTCAGCCTTATGGGTATACAGGCTGATTTCTATCGAGAGGGCGGATACCATATATGACCGTATAAGGATGATAGTGAAGACGGATACTCTGTCGGTGTGTGACAGCATGCCTACAAAGGATACTGTAGTTACAGTGGGGCCGTTGATGAAAATGGAGCCGGAACTGAAAGTGCAGGGAAATTTGCAGACAAGAAGATTGGACGGGCAGATAAGAAGGAGAATTATTGAAGATGTCGAAAAATAGGATAGCGGCATCCTATGTATATACCTTGGATGCCGAAAAGCCGATATTGAACGGCTATGTGGAATACGATGATGCTACAGGAGAGATCCTTTCTGTAGGTCAATGCTCTGATACGGAAGAGGTCATCAGAGGTGCGCTGGTGCCGGGCTTTGTGAATGCCCACTGCCATGTGGAACTCTCGCATCTTCATAAGAAGTTCCGCAAAGGAACCGGAATGGCAGGCTTCATAGATCAGATAAATGAACTTCGTGACTGGGCCGGCAAGGAGGTGAAGACCTCTCTTGTACGTCAATGGATGGACAAGATGTGGAATGACGGGGTCTCTGCCATGGCGGACATCAGCAACGATGATTCTTCATTTGAAGTGAAGAAGGACCATACGATGTATACCAGGACTTTTCTGGAGGTTTTCGGAAGCGAACCTGAGATGTGTGAAGGGGTCATGGCTGAAGTGAAGGCCTTGAAGGAGATCGCTGATGCGGCCGGGATAGATGCTGCCCCTACTCCGCATTCATGTTATACGATGAGTCCTCAACTCCTGAGTGCTTCCGCTGATGCGGGACTGTCTGAAGGATGGCTTTCTTACCATTCGCAGGAAAGTCAGGAGGAAGAAGATCTTCTGCTGACAGGAAGTGGTGCGATGTATGAGAACAGGAAGAGGTCAGGAATGAGTACGCCTCCTGTCACCGGAGAGTCTTCTCTGAAATATTTCATTGACCGTCTTGCTGCCGTAAGGCCTGCACCATATGATGAGCACATCCTGCTTGTGCATAATGTCTGCCTTTCGCAGGGTGACATAGATGCGGCGAGGAAAGTGATGAAGAATGTCTTCTGGGCGGTCTGTCCGTTGTCGAACATCTTCATCCATGACGCTCTCCCTCCTATACAACTCATGAGGGATAACGGCCTGAATATCATGGTGGGAACGGATTCTCTGTCAAGCAATGATGACCTTGATATGGTGAAGGAACTCATCTGCCTCCATGAGAATTTCCCTCAGGTGCCGATGACGGAACTTCTGGAGTGGGCATGCAGGAACGGTGCTGATTTTCTTGGGAAGGGAGATGTTCTGGGAAGTCTGACTCCGGGAAAGAGGCCGGGTATAGTTCTCATTACAGGGATGGATGATGATGGCTGCCTTACAGCAGACAGCGCTTCAAAACGAATTGTGTGATGCTTCATTTTGATGAAATAGTATTCGGACCGATATTCAGCCGCAGGCTCGGTTCTTCGCTCGGTGTCAATCTGCTGCCGTCGAAGGGCAAGTTGTGCAACTTTGACTGTGTGTACTGTGAGTGCGGGTGGAACAGGGACGGGATAAGTGACAAGGTGTTCCCTCGTCTTGCCGATATAGAGGCTGCTTTGGAGAAGAAGATGTCAGCGGCTCTTGCAGAAGGAGTACCGGTGGATTCCATCACGTTTTCAGGAAACGGTGAGCCGACGATACATCCTGATTTTCCGCAGGTCATAGATGTGACCCTTAGGTTACGTGACAAATATTATCCGGAGGCAAAGGTGTCGGTGCTGTCGAACGCAACCATGATTTCGCGACCGGATGTGGCCGAGGCGCTTATGCGTGTGGATAATCCGATATTGAAACTGGATGCTCCGACGGATGAACTTGTCGGTCTTATAAACAAACCTGCCGGGAAGTATAGTGTTGAGGATACGGTGGAGCATCTGAAGAAGTTTGAAGGAAGATTTGTATTGCAGACGATGTTCCTGAAGTCTCCGGACTTCGATACGGCAACTCCGGAAATGCTCAGGAGATGGATGGATATTGTCCGTATCCTGAAGCCGAGGGAGATAATGGTATATACGATTGACCGCGAGACTCCGGATAATAGACTTGCAAAGTGTACTGTCGAGGATATGACTTCCTATGTGAAGCCTCTTCTTGATGAGGGATTCAAGATACAGATAAGAGGATAATGAGGACGGTAATACAGAGGGTCGCAGAGGCTCGTGTAGATGTTCCAGTTGAGGGGTATCGCTCGGAGATAGGGAAAGGACTTCTAGTCCTGGCCGCCTTCATTGATGAGGATACGCAGGAGGATCTGGAATGGACTGCCAGAAAGATTTCCGCAATGCGTATATTCGATGATCAAGACGGCGTGATGAACCTGTCGGTAAAGGACGTGGATGGAGAAGTGCTTGCTGTCAGTCAGTTCACCTTGTATGCATCGACCGTGAAGGGAAACCGGCCTTCTTATATAAAGGCGGCGAAACCGGAAGTGGCAATACCGTTGTATGAACGTTTTCTGACCCTTCTTGAACAGAACTTAGGAAAGCCTGTGGGACGTGGCATATTCGGGGCGGACATGAAGGTCTCTCTTCTGAATGACGGTCCGGTCACTATTATTGTGGATTCGAAATTGAAATTTTAAGAATATATCATATGGGAGTTTATTTGACAAAATACGGTTATTCTCCGGATCAGGAGGCAATCGGCAGATCTTTGGAAATCATTGCTGCCAATCTGGACAATGTGGCCTCGGAACAGGTATACAAGGACTGCTTTTCGATGATGGACCTCACTACATTGAAGACAGATGATACACCTGCTTCAGTGGAAAAACTTGTAGGAAAGGTCAACTCGTTCAGAAGTGCTTATCCAGAGTGGCCGCTTCCTGCTTCGGTGTGCGTCTATCCGAACTTCGCATCTACTGTGAAGAATGCCAGGAAGTGTGAGTTCAACATCACTGTGGTTTCTGCATGTTTCCCTTCATCACAAAGTTTTCTTGAGGTGAAACTGAAGGAGTGTGAACTTGCTGTCGAGCAGGGGGCAGATGAGGTGGATATAGTACTTGCCCTGAATTCATTTCTTGCAGGAGATTATGACAAGGCTTCTGAAGAAATCCGTCAGGTACGTGCCTGTATTGATGCCGTCGCTGCCAGACAGGGACGGAAGGTTCATCTTAAGGTGATACTGGAGACAGGACTTCTAAGGACTCCGGAGCGCATAGCGGAGGCATCTTTCCTCGCAATGGAGGCAGGTGCTGACTTCATCAAGACATCGACCGGCAAGGTGGATGTCAATGCTACTCCGATGGCGGCATATGTGATGTGCGAGTGTATCGCAAGGTATCATGAATTTACCGGGAAAAAGATCGGTTTCAAGCCTGCCGGTGGCATTTCATCTGCCGCCGATGCTCTTTGTTATTATTCAATTGTCTCTACTGTTTTAGGAAAGGAATGGCTTGACAAGGAGTACTTCCGTTTCGGTGTAAGCCGTGTGGCAAACAGTATTTTGGCTGCCGTAGAACAGAAAACAGTGTCGTTTTTCTAGAAAATTTGTTTGATTTTTGCAAAAAATCAAACAAATTTTTGATGGTAAATCGCCCTTGGACGTGTGTCTAAGGGCGATTTTTTGAATTATCCGCATACTTTTTCGTTACACGGATAATTCTCTGGAACTTTGCCTCCGTAATAAATATAAAAGTTATGAGAGGTAAAATCAGACTTATGCTCATGGCACTCACAGTGATGTCATGCAGCGAGGAAGGAGCCCGTCCGGAGCATGGGGTCGACTACCTTTACGGGAGGGATCTTTCTCATGAAAAGATCGTCTTGGGATCCCGGTTGGAGAATCCTTACAAGACGGAAAACATCACAAAGGCACTGCAGGAACTGTATCCGACAAAGGCAGACCGGGTGGAGGTGAAGACAACGGATCTTTATGTGAGATTTCTGCCTGGGGATGGTGATGAACTTAAACAGTTGGAATCTCTTGGCCTGGAGATGACGGACCATCCTCTGGATTATGAGATTGTGGAGGAAGGTGACTGGTATCATGATCCTGAGGTACCGGAAGGAAAGGTGACATGGCAGTATGCTTTAGTGCCTTCGGATTTTGAATTTCCGGATGTCGAGTATGAGATCATAGACGAATGTCACCTGGCGGAAAACGTGACAGGAACACGTGCCGATGATGGAATAGATTGGGCTGCCGTGGAGCGTCAGGCATATGTGATAACAGGGAACGGAGATATGCTGGCACCGGAGAGCAAGGCTTCCAAAGTATATCCTTCAGGAAGAATCACTATTGTGGACAGGCATGACGGCGAAGGCAAGCCATGTGGAGTGGCA
>JAFVHZ010000015.1 GCA_017474265.1 Bacteroidales bacterium
ATTGAGATTATTCTCCCCAGCGGTCGCTGCCTCCGGTCATGGTGCCGAGGACATTGAGGCAGAGGACGAAGAAGACGATGATACCGAACATAATTATGATAAGTTTATGGTTATGTTGCAAAAGTAGGGTGTTGTTGTGCCAAGGTGAAGCACAAGTGAAGGTGGTTTTGCTATTTGTTGTGATATTTTGATTGTTATTCGTATGTTTTGATTTTTTCGTTACCTTTGTGGATGCGTTGGAGACAACGCTATGTGAGCAAGAATTAGCAGAGTAGGACATATTTAAAAACATAATTGAGTTTTCTTTTACCGTAACATCGAATCGGCAAATTTGAATTTACACGGGTAAAAGAGGACCGCGTCGTTTGGCGTGGGTCTTCTTGTCGTGTATGGGTTTTGCCGAACCTGATGTTACACAAGTTGACATCACGCCATTTGCGTTGTCTGGGGTGAGAGAAAACCTTAAGGCAAGGTGATATGAACGACATAAGACAGTTTGACAACATTACGCATACGGTGGCGGATGACCTGAAGGTTCAACTAGACAAGGGTGGAAAGGTCAACGTTGCAGCGGCTTGTTTCTCTATTTATGCGTTTGAGGCTCTCAAGAGTGAATTGGAGGGCATTGATGAGTTCAGGTTTATATTCACTTCGCCTGCTTTTACTAAGGAGTTTTCTACTAAACAGAAGAGGGAGTTCTTCATTCCGAAACTGCAGAGGGAAAGGACTTTGTATGGCTCTGACTTTGAATTGAAACTGCGTAACAAGATGTCGCAGAGGGCAATCGCCCGTGAGTGTGCTGAATGGATCAAGCAAAAGGCACGATTCAAGACAAATGTGTCTGGCGGTTCTGTAAATGGATTTCTTACCTGCAATAATCCGGAAGAAAAGTATGTCTATATGCCTTTCAATGAGTTCACAACTACTGAACTTGGTCTTGAAAGGGGAAATAATCTGTGTCCGACTGCTATCCGTCTCTCGTCTCCTATGGCTGATAATTACATCCGCGATTTCAATGAACTCTGGAATGATGAAAGACAGTTCAAGGATGTGACGGAGCAGATAATTGATAATATCTCGAATGTCTATAAGGAGAATGCTCCAGAGTTCATATACTTTATCACTCTGTACAACATCTTCAAGGAGTTTCTGGATGATATTTCGGAGGATTTCCTTCCTAATGAAGCGACTGGTTTCAAGACCAGCCAGGTGTGGAATAAACTCTACGACTTTCAGAAGGATGCTGCTCTTGCCATCATCAATAAACTTGAGAAATTCAATGGATGTATTCTTGCAGACAGCGTGGGTCTCGGTAAGACTTTCACGGCGCTTTCTGTCATCAAGTATTATGAGAACAGGAACAAGTCTGTGCTGGTGCTCTGCCCGAAGAAGTTGAATGATAACTGGATTACCTACAGAAGCAATTATGTGAATAATCCGATTGCCAAGGACAGGCTCAGATACGACATCCTTTTCCATTCGGATCTGTCAAGAAAAGGCGGTCAGACAAATGGACTGGATCTGGCACATATCAATTGGGGGAATTATGATCTTGTGGTCATTGATGAGTCGCACAATTTCCGCAATGGTGGCAAGATTTCAGGAGATGATGAGAACCCGAAGGAGAACCGTTATCTCCAGTTGATGAATAAGGTCATTAAGGCAGGTGTAAAGACAAAGGTATTGATGTTGTCTGCAACTCCTGTGAACAATCGTTTCAATGATCTTAAGAATCAGTTACAGTTGGCATACGAAGGCGAGACTGACAATATAGATGGCCTGTTGAATACTGAAAATTCAATAGATGAGATATTCAGACAGGCACAGAGGGCATATAACGTGTGGTCAAAGATGCCGAGTGAGCAACGTACTACTGAAGTGCTTCTTGGAATGTTGGACTTTGATTTCTTTGAGGTTCTGGATTCTGTGACTATTGCCCGAAGCAGGAAGCACATAGAAGCTTATTATAATACCGAGGCTATTGGAAAGTTCCCTACAAGGCTACAGCCTATCTCACGCCGTCCAAGTCTTACAGACCTTCCAAAGGCCATCAATTACAATGAGATATATGAACAGTTGCAGAAACTGAATCTTGCCATATATACTCCATCGGCTTTCATTCTTGCAAGTGCACTGCATAAATATGTGGACGTGGATGACGAAATGGGACACCGTCTGACTCTTGCTGGTCGAGAAATGGGTATCAGGCGACTGATGAGTATCAATATGCTCAAGCGTCTGGAGAGTTCAGTCAACTCGTTCCGTCTTACCTTGCAGAGAATTGAGAAGGTAATTGCTGCCACAGTCGAAAGAATAGACAAGAGGGAGTCGGAACTTATTGTAGAAGAAGCGATTGTGCACGACTGGGATATAGATGATCAGGATAATGATATGTTCATAGGAACCAAGAAGAACAAGATTCTTCTGGATGATATGGATTATGTGTCCTGGCGTAAATATCTTTTCGAAGATCTTGAGACTTTGCGACTGATTCTGTTCATGTTGGCTGATATCACTCCTGAGCACGACAGCAAACTTCAGCAGTTGATGGCAGACCTTGACCATAAGTTCACCAATCCGATCAATGATGGTAACAGAAAGGCGATAATCTTTACAGCCTTTTCTGATACAGCACTCTACCTGTATGAGTGTCTGGCACAGAAGATTAAGGATGAATATGGTCTTAATGTGGCTTTGGTTACAGGCGATGTAGAGGCAAGAAGCACACTCAAACTGAAAGAGAAACTGGATTTCAATAAGGTGCTGACCCTGTTTTCACCAATATCAAAAGAGAAAGCCACAATATATCCTCACATCAAGGAGGATATTGATGTTCTGATTGCTACAGATTGTATCAGCGAAGGTCAGAACCTACAGGATTGTGACTGGCTCTTGAACTACGACATTCATTGGAATCCGGTGCGTATCATCCAACGTTTCGGACGAGTGGACCGTATCGGCTCGAAGAATAATGTCATCCAGTTGGTGAACTACTGGCCGGATATGACACTTGACGATTATATCGACTTGAAGGGTCGCGTGGAAGCTAGGATGAAAGTGTCAGTGATGACTTCAACAGGAGATGACAACCCTATTTCGCCGGAAGAACAGGGCGATCTTGAATATAGAAAGGCACAGCTCAAGAGGCTTCAGGAGGAGGTCGTGGACATCGAGGAGATGAATACCGGAGTCTCGATTATGGATCTTGGATTGAATGAGTTCCGTCTTGACCTGCTGGAATATATGAAGTCGCATAAGGATACAGAGATGACTCCATATGGACTTCACGCTGTGGTCGAGGCTAATGATAAGACAAAGCCTGGAGTGGTCTATGTGCTGAAAAATAGGATGAATGACGTGAACATAGACAAGAAGAACAGGCTGCATCCGTTCTATATGGTCTATATCTCACAGGAGGGGGAGGTAATCGTCAATCATCTGTCTCCAAAGGAACTGCTGGACAAGTTTAGAAGTCTTTGCAAAGGCAAGGCAGATCCTGACAAGGAACTCTGTAAGGCTTTCAACAGCGAAACAAAGGACGGAATGAAGATGCAGAAGTATTCCGAACTGCTTGGCTCTGCAATCTCGTCTATCATCACAGTCAAGGAAGAAAGCGATATAGACAGTTTCCTCGGAGGCTGTCAGGGAGAACTGTTCACAAAAGAGATCAGAGGGCTGGATGATTTCGAATTGATTTGTTTTTTGGTTGTAAGGTAATATGTAGTAGCACTTAAAGGAGGAGCGAAGCAATGGACCTATATCGTTTAGATGATAAATATAAGCAGTTTATCAGAACCCTCGTAGATGGTTATGTTCTTGGCAAACAACGCATAGAAGACGGATCTAATTCGTATATAATTCTACCAGGAATGGAGGTCTGTAATATGTTTTTTGACTATACGGATGGAAAAATTTGTAATATGTCTTTTCACAAAGGTGAAGACAATACCGTCAATTTTTGCTATGTCTTTGACTCTGCATTATTAAGTGGTACAGATAACTTTGCTGCACAGGAACGTTTCGTTAAAATTAAACGTTCAGACTTCATATATAAATTGTCTCTCCTTAAATGGTTAGATGATTCAGGATACATTATACTGGTAGATGATAATTCATCAAATATATTTGAAACTGGGCAAACAACAGAACATGACAGGCAAAGATGGTCTGATAATGGCCAGATATGTTATGAGGAAACGATAAAGTCAAAATTTATATTTGAGACTCTGACAAGATATCATAATTGCCGAATAATCCCATCGGCAAAATTGATTGATATTGTAAACAATAAATTCAAAACGGTTGAACAAAGACGATTCGAAACGCAAACTCGTCTAACTTGGATTAGCATAATAATAGCGGTTTGCATCGGAATAACTTCTCCATTCATCTCCAATTACTTATCAATGAAGTCGGTAAACCAGATGGATATGACAGAAATAATTGAATCGCCCACTTTAAATCAGATAGATAGCAATAGGTCGGTTGTAGAACATTGTGTTATATCAGAAACAATGCGGACTGATTCATTGGGAAAAGAATAATTAGAGATGTACGGACTGCCACATACGACAGAGATACGGAAACAGTTGCCGAAGAAGGCGATTTATGCGAAGTTCGAGTTGAAACCGACTCAGAGAGACGGTTTTGATGCGGATGTGAGCCGTATTGATATTGTGGCTGTGGTTTCACCGACGACGGTGCCGGCTATTGCTGCTGGAGAGAGTATCAAAGAGTTTTATGTATTGGCAGTTCAATTGAAGCGGAAGGATTACGATGAGAAGAATATTGCGATGCTGTCGAAACTGATTCCGCAGAATATTCTGTTTGCATTGCAGTATGAGGATCAGACACAGTTGGCTGTATATCATACGAAACTGATAAGGTCAGACTGGAAGCCCACCGATGAAACGTCAATCAGCCTTATTGGATTGAATCTCGATACCGTATGGGAGAATATCATCAAGACGATTGGTGAGATTCAGGTGCAGGAGGGAAAGACCTTGACGGAGCAAATTGCAGATGATGAGGAGCAGAAGAAAATCAAAGCACAAATTCAATCGCTACAGAAACAACTGGACAAAGAGAAGCAATTCAATAAGCAGATAGAGATAAATGCTAAAATCAAGACACTTAAGAAACAACTGAAATAACCTACCATATGGAACTGCCAAAGATGAAATTAACCTCTGCATCAGGTTCGGAAATCAACCTTGAGGCTTTATATCAGATATGCCCTTCATGTTTCACTGAAGTGAAAGACGAGAAGACAGGGGAACTTGCACATAAAATAAACTTCAGTACATTGAGAGAACTGTTGGGCGAC
>JAFVHZ010000177.1 GCA_017474265.1 Bacteroidales bacterium
GAAGTTGTCCTTCTTGTTTCCGAGCAGGATGCGGTCCTCCGGAAGATGCTTCTTCCATGCCTCCATAGCCTCGGTGTCGAGAGTGGTGCCGTCAGCCTCAGAGCCTTCGAACACTGTTGCATAAAGTCTGTCCTTGTCGAGTTTATACACGTCAGTCAGGAGTTCCCATGCCCAGTCGATGGCCTCATCCTTGAAATAGTCTCCGAAACTCCAGTTTCCGAGCATTTCGAACATGGTGTGGTGGTAGGTGTCGCGTCCCACTTCTTCGAGGTCGTTGTGCTTTCCGCTTACCCTGAGGCATTTCTGGCTGTCTGCGACCCTTTTCCACTTTGCTGGACTATTGCCGAGGAACCAGTCCTTGAACTGGTTCATTCCTGCATTGGTGAACATGAGGGTCGGGTCGTTCTTCACGACCATGGGTGCCGACGGCACGATCTGGTGCCCCTTGGATGCAAAGAAGTCCAGGAAGGCTTTTCTGATTTCCTTTGAAGTCATATGCTGTTTCTTTTATTTTCGATTTAGAGCGGTCAAGGCGCTTAACCGCATAATAACCGACAAAAATACATATTTTTTCGGTAAACTAAAAATTTGAAAAACTGAATTCATATGTGCCTGTACAAGTTGATTCCATTTCGATTCCATCTCTTGTACAGATGGTGCCTGTCATCGTACAGATGGCGCCTGCCATCTCCTGTGCGGAAGACCGGGACGGACGGCGGGTCGCTCCGCAGGAGCATAGGGAAATGCACCGCTCCCTCGCCGCCCGTTCCGGTCTCAAGAGACCATAGACAACTTTTTTGGTGGTTTTCTCTCTGCAAGGTGTACTTGAACGAACAATATGCCTTGCTATCCGGAGTGTCACTTTGCTGTAATCCCGGGTGCCCTTTGTTGTTATCCTGAGTACCCTTCGCTGTCATTCAGGGTGTAGTGTGATATGATGGTTTTTCCGATTGGTGGCTTGGTACCACCTGAGACACACCTGTGACAAAAAATCGTTCAAAACTGTCACAGGTGTTCCTGAAACCCGGGTAAAACGACCATTTTAGCCATACCTGTGACAGTTTTCGGGCAGGAAGTGACACAGGTGTTGAACTGAATTAAGTAACCGAATACATAACCCCTGCCTTTTAGCCTTTGACTGGATGTCAATGTTCCCGCTGTTGTCGAGGCAGGCCCGCAAATGTACATTGGATGGGAGGGAATGCCAAATAATTACCGGAAAATCACTTCGCCAGATGTTATTGGCCTTCCGGAAAGTTAAATAGGGGCCAATAATTATTTTTTTTATATTGTAATTCAATGACTTTTTGTATCTTTGCGCCCGTATGTCCAAAAGTAAAAAGTATATTTTCAACACCAGGACGCTGACCTATGAGGTCAAGAAGCGTTCCAGAAGATCGAGGGTACTGAGATCCGCAATCCTTTTCGCGTTGAGTCTCGGTCTTGCGGTCGTGTATTTCTGGCTCTATACTTCGGTCCTTGGCCTTGAACTTCCCAAGACGGCTCTTCTGAAGAAGAAGAATGCCGAGTGGTGTTCGAGGATGGAGGTGATGAACAGGCAGTTGGACGCTCATGAGGATGCATTGGCATCCCTCCAGATGAGGGATGACGACATATACAGGTCCATTTTCGGTATGAATGAGATTCCTGCCGAGGTAAGGAATGCCGGATTCGGTGGTGTGAACAGGTATGCGCACTACGACGGCATGGATCAGAACGGTCTCCTCAAGAGTACCGCTGTCAGGCTCGATGTCCTCACCAAGAAGACATATGTCCAAAGCAAGTCTTTTGATGAGGTCGCCCTTTTGTCCAAGAGAGCGGGTGACATGGCGTCATGTATCCCTGCCATCCCTCCTGTCAATCCTGATCCTACAAGATATCGTCTTTCAAGCAGTTTCGGCTATAGGGTCGATCCTGTTTATGGCCGTACGGCACTGCATACAGGCGTAGACTTCGCCATGAAGCCGGGCAATCCGATCTATTCGACTGGAGACGGTGTGGTGGAGAGCGTAAGTTTCGAATTCTTCGGTTACGGGAACAGCATAGTCATCGACCACGGGTTCGGATACAAGACGAGGTATGCCCATCTCAAGAATATCGGAGTTGTGGAAGGGATGAAGGTCAAGAGGGGAGAATGTATCGGAGAGAGCGGCAATTCCGGAAAATCTACAGGACCGCACCTCCACTATGAGGTGATCTACAAGGGCCGCCATGTCAATCCGAGCAACTACTATGACCTGACGATCACTCCTGAGGAATATTCGACAATGGTTCAGAATACGGCAGACATGTCCGAGAAACTGACACTGCATCCGTCGCATAGGAAAAAAGTCGGAGGCCGTTCATGAGCAGCAACTACATATTCGACGACAACGACATAAGATTCAGGAAGAAGAAGACATCAGTGTGGGCGGTCATACGCAGGATACTGATGTTTTTTGTCGCATCCGTATCGATGGCGATACTATATTATATAATATTCGCCCTGGTGTTCAGTACTGATGAGGAAAGGAAACTGAAGCAGGAGAACCGGATGTATGAGAACGAGTATCCGGAACTGGCCCGTAAGGAGCGTCTGGTATCGGATGTTGTTGACGGTCTTCAGACCAGGGATGACAGGATCTATGAGGAGATATTCCATACTTCTGCTCCAAGCATGGACCCGATGTCTTCCATGTCGTTTCTGGAAGGGTTGGATTCCATTCCCGACAAGGATATCGTGAAGTATTCTGCGGATAAACTTGAGATGGTGGAGGAGTCGGCATCCAGGGTGGAGGATAATTTCCGCAAGGTGATGGAGATGGTGCAGGCAGAAGGCTTCGTGATGCCGCCGATGACCAACCCACTTGAGAATTTTTCGTTTGCCCAGACAGGTGCTTCTGTGGGGGACAAGATCAATCCTTTCTATAAAGTAAGCATCAGGCATGACGGGTTGGACCTCATCGCTCCATCAGGAGAACCGGTATATGCATCTGCAGACGGTGTGGTCCGTAATGTCATCAGGTCCAGGAAAGGATTGGGAAATGTGGTGGAGATCGACCATGGTAACGGATATGTGACCAGATATGCCCATCTTGCTGATGTGGAAGTCCGCAAGGGGCGTTCTCTGAAGAAGGGTACGCGGATCGGCTATGTCGGAGTGTCAGGTAATTCGTTTGCCCCTCACCTTCATTATGAGGTCCTGAGGGACACTCTGGTCTTGGATCCGGTGAACCATTTCTTCGCCTCAGTGAGTCCGGAGGAATATGTGAATATGATGATCATGTCCGTATCTACAGGACAGTCTATGGATTGACAACTTGTCATCCTGAGGAGTAAAACGACGTGAGGATCTAGATATATGGAAAAGTATTTGTACACAGTAGGCGAGACTGCCGAGATTCTAGGTGAAAGCACCTCTCTTGTGCGTTTCTGGGCAAACGAGTTCCCGAAATTCATCAAGCCCAAGCGCAATGCAAAGGGTAACCGCCTTTTTACAAAGGAAGATCTGGAGACCTTCAAGCATATCCATATGCTGGTAAAGGTCGAAGGTCTGACTCTTGAAGGTGCTGCCAAGAGACTTAAGGGAGACAAGAAGGATGTCATAAACAAAGCCCGCGTCCTTGAGACTCTCAAGGCTATCCGTCAGCAACTTCTGGAAATCCGTGATGATCTATGATGTATAAGGTAAAGGACGTGGTGGCGGCAATCGAAGAGTTTGCGCCGCTTTCAATTCAGGAAGGGTGGGACAACAGCGGCTTGTGCATAGGTTCGCCTGAGGCGGCGGTCAGTTCTGTCCTCTTAGGTCTGGACTGCACTCCTGAACTTGTGGATGAGGCTGTGGAGTGCGGTGCAGATATGATCGTGACGCACCATCCTCTGATATTTTCCGGACTGAAGAAGATTTCTCCGGAGGATCAGGTCGGTGCTGCCGTGATCAAGGCGATAAAGGCCGGCATCAGCATATATGCGGCTCACACAAGTGCCGACAAGGTGATTGCCGGGGTCAGTGGCGCCATGGCTGCAAGACTGGGTCTTGAGAATGTCACCATCCTCGATGAAGATGGAGAAGGTACAGGGCTCGGGGTGGTAGGAGACCTGCCGGCACCTGTCACTTCTGAGGATGCGGTAAGGCTCGTCAAGGAAAGGTTCAATCTCAAGGTCCTGAGGGCTTCCAGACCGTTGGACGGCTTTGTTTCAAGAGTTGCCATGTGCGGCGGGTCGGGAGGGTCTCTGATCGGTGCAGCGAAGCGTTCGGGGGCTCAACTTTACCTCAGCGGTGACATTTCCTATCATAATTTCTTTACCGGAGATGACTTCATGATAATGGATATAGGCCATTATGAAAGTGAAATAGAGATAGTTGACATTTTATTTTCTTTGATAAGGAAAAAATTTCCTAACTTTGCGGTTCGCATTACGCAGAATATATATAGTAACCCGATATTTTATTTTTAAGCGATATGGCTAAAAAGACAAAGAAGATCGAGACTCCGATCGACCAGAGAGAAACCTTCGTATCCATTCAGAAGAGTTTTGCAGATTCTGATCTTAGTGTCGCAGAGAAACTGAAGACCCTCTATGTGCTTCAGCAGGCAGACACTGCAATCGACAAGATTCTTCAACTCAGGGGCGAACTCCCTGTCGAGGTTGAGAATCTGGAGAACGAGATTGCAGACCTCAAGGCAAAGGCTGCACGTACTGCGGAGATGATCGAAGAGTACAACAAGTTCATTACAGAGAACAAGCACAACATCACGGAGTGCGACGATCAGATCGAGAAATACAGGTCTCAACTTGAGAATGTGGCAAACAGCCGTGAGTATGACTCTTTGAACAAGGAGATAGAGAATGTAGGCCTTCTCAGGCAGATTGCTGAAAAGCATATCGCCGAGACCAAGGAGCGCATCTTCGACAAGAAGAATGACCTTGAAGTCGTTAAGGAAAAGATCGCAGTGAGGACAGAAGACCTCAAGGCGAAGAAGGAAGAACTTTCTACCATCGTCGAGTCTACTGCTGCAGAGGAGGAGAAACTCCGTGCCGACAGGGATGCATGTGCTGCCAAGATCGATGCCAGGACAATGAGCGCGTATGAGCACATCCGTCACAGCAGCAACAATCACCTTGCTGTGGTATCTGTGTTCAACAGCGACTCTTGCGGAGGATGCTTCAATACCATCGCGCCTCAGAGACTTATCGACATAGCATCCAACAGGAAGATGATCATCTGCGAATACTGCGGAAGGATCCTTGTAAATCCTGACTTCGAATAATTAAGGATATGGCGGAAGAGGGAAAGAAAAGGACCTCGGCCAGAAGAAAGAATCCGTCAGTCAATCTGGATACACTAGGGCTTGAGATGGGAAACAGACCGCCTCAGGCTCTTGATGTCGAAGAGGCTGTCCTCGGAGCGCTTCTGATCGAGCCGAACTGTATCGATGAGGCTATGGACGAACTTTCGTCCAACTGCTTCTATAGCGAGAAGCATCGCATGATATTTGACTCCATGCGTTCGCTTGTCAGCGAGCATGTCGCTCTTGACATTCTGTCCGTTTCACAGAAACTCAAGGAGAAAGGCAATCTTGAGACTGTGGGAGGGACGGTCGCTCTTGTCCAGCTTTCCCAGAAGATCGGTGCTGCGGCTCATATAGAGTACTACATCAGGATTCTGAAGCAGAAGTGTATCCAGAGGGAACTCATCACGGCTTCCTACGATATCCTGAAATCATCATATGATGAGGCGACCAACGTGGATGATCTCATCGATATGGCTCAGACAAAGGTGTTTGCAGCCATTCAGAACAATGTGAAGAAGGATGTGCAAGAAATCGGCAAGGTCATCAATGATGCCCTGGACGATATCCAGCGCCTTCAGAACACTTCCGGACTGAGCGGTGTCCCTTCCGGTTTTGCTTCAGTGGACAAGATCACCCTCGGATGGCAGGCCTCGGACCTTATCATCCTTGCGGCCCGTCCGTCTGTCGGAAAGACCGCATTTGTTCTCAATCTGGCCCGTAATGCTGCAGTGGACCATAATATGCCGGTGGCGTTCTTCTCTCTTGAAATGCCTGCCATCCAACTCGTAAAGCGAATGATGGTGTCCGAGACACGACTTAGTGCTGACAAGATCAAAGGTGGCGTCAAGTTGGAGAACTGGGAGTGGGAGCAGCTCGACATCCAGTTGAAGAGACTCGCCAAGGCCCCTATCTATATCGATGACACTCCTTCGCTTCCGGTGATGGAGTTCCGTTCCAAGGTAAAGAAACTGGTCAAGCAGAAGGGCGTGAGACTGATTGTCGTGGACTACCTTCAGCTGATGCAGGGCCCTGCCGAACTTCGTGGAATGCGCGAGCAGGAGGTGGCTGCCATTTCCAGGACCCTCAAGGCGACAGCCAAGGAGATGAATGTCCCTATCATTGCTCTGTCGCAGTTGTCCCGCCAGTCTGAGAACCGTCAGGGCAGCAACCGCCGTCCTCAATTGAGTGACCTGCGTGAATCGGGATCAATCGAGCAGGATGCGGATATGGTGATCTTCATCCACAGGTATGACTATCAGGGACTGTCCGACAATCCGGATGATGTGGGAAGGACGCAGATCATCATCGCCAAGCACAGAAACGGTGCGATCGCCGATATCGACATGCGCTTCCGTGCGGAAGAGGTGAGATTCGTAGATGAATCCGAGAGCCTTGTGAATCAGGCAGACAATATGTCCTATGCTTCTGCAATGAATGATGATTTTGGTACAAACAATGATTTCATGTAGTAAATGAAATTGTGGAAGGAAATATGCATTCTCCTGTGTACATGTCTGGCGGCCAGTCCGTTGCATGCACAGGAGAATGCTGATTTAAAAGGGACTTCATGTGTGCCGGTGCGTACAGTCGATGAAGACGGACTTGCCTTTCAGGCTGGCGAGTCAATGAATTTCATCCTTCATTACAGATGGGGAATGATCAATACTGATGTCGGCACTGCAACTGTTTCTCTTGATTCTCTGACATTCAATGGCCATGAGGCCTTCTGCTGCTCGGTCAAGGGGCAGACCACCAGGATGTTCGACCGCATCTTCCGCGTAAGGGAGGATTTCAGGTCCTGGTTTACACGTGACGGTCTGAAGCCGCTTAAGTTTACAAGAGACACTTATGAGGGCGGCTACGAGGCAAGGAATACGTACCTCTATGAATGGGATGCTGCAGAGCCTCATATTGCTGCAGACATATATACCTCAAAGCGTGGGCAGACTTCCATGGAACTGCCTCTGACTCCATGTACATATGATCTGCCGGCCCTGTTCTTTTTTGCAAGGAACATGGATATAGACAATGTCGAGCCCGGCAGACGTTATCCTATGACCTTTGCTATCGACGATGATGTATATAATGTGTATTTCATCCTGTATGGCAGGGAAACCATTAAGGTAAAAGGACTGGGAACCGTGAGAACGATAAAGTTTGCGGCCAAACTGCTTGAAGGCGAGGTGTTCAAGGGCGAAGAAGACATGATGATATGGATTTCGGATGATGAGAACCGTCTTCCTGTATACTTCGAGGCTCCTCTTCTGGTAGGAGTTGCGGCAGGAAGGATGTCTGCCTGTGACGGTCTTAAGCATCCGTTCGAATCGCTGATAACAGATAAAAGAAAGAAAAGATAATGGCAAGGAAGAATGAAATCGCCCATATGGGCAGGATACTGGAGATCGACAGGGACTTTACTACTGTGCAGATAATCGTCTCTTCGGCATGCTCGGCATGTCATGCGAAGAGCCTCTGCGGCATGTCCGAAGATGAGGAAAAGGTGATAATGGTGCCTACAGATCCTTATTCGGAATATAAGGTCGGCGACGAAGTCAAGGTGAAGACAAAAATGACGATGGGGTTGAAGGCTGTGTGGATATCTTATGTCATTCCTTTGGCTGTTTTAATGTTTTTAATATTATCTTTGTCCTCCGTTATCGGTAACGAACTGCTTGTCGGCCTGTTGGCGATAGGTGGTGTCGCCCTTTACTATTTCTGTATCTGGCTCTTAAGAGGCAGGTTGCAGAACGAGTTTGTGTTTTATATAGACAACAACTAAACATAAAATATAATGACAACAACAATTATCTGGACTATTGCAATCCTTACCGTCCTTGGTGCGGTTCTGGCGGTAGTGCTCTACTTTGTCGCTGAAAAGTTCAAGGTGGAGGAAGACCCGAGGATCGATGAGGTCGAGAAGGTCTTGCCTGGTGCAAACTGCGGAGGCTGCGGACAGGCCGGCTGTCGTGCTTTCGCTCAGTTCTGTGTCGAGTCGTCTCCGAACCTGGACAAGTGTTTCTGTCCTGTCGGCGGCAACGAAGGCATGCAGAAGGTTGCAGCCGTTCTCGGTGTCGAGGTTGCCGCAAAGGAGCCTCAGGTGGCCGTAGTGCGCTGCAACGGAACTTGTGAGAACCGTCCTCGCACGAATGAGTACGGTGGTTATCAGTCATGCCGTGTGAAGGCTGCTCTCTACAGTGGCGATACCGGCTGTTCTTTCGGATGTCTCGGTTGTGGAGACTGTGTGAATGCCTGCCAGTTCGGTGCCATCTCAATGGATCCTGCAACAGGTCTTCCTGTAGTGGATGAAGAGAAATGTACTGCCTGCGGCGCCTGCGTGAAGTCCTGCCCTAAGAACATCATCGAACTTCGCAACAAAGGCCGCAGGAACATGCGTGTCTTCGTTTCATGCGTGAACAAGGACAAGGGTGCGGTTGCACGCAAGGCCTGCAAGGCTGCCTGCATCGGTTGCGGCAAGTGTGCGAAGGTATGTGCGTTCGATGCGATCACTGTCGAGAACAATGTCGCATACATCGACTTCACCAAGTGTAAACTCTGCAAGAAGTGTGTGGCTGAGTGCCCTACAGGTGCCATCCATGCTGTTAACTTCCCAGTGATCAAGCCGAAGCCTGCCGCTGAGGCTCCTGCAGAACCAAAGCCTGCTCCAGTTGCAGAACCAGTAAAGAAGGAGGAATAGGACTATGATGAAGACATTTTCAATAGGTGGTATCCACCCGAGCGACAGCAAGATTTCAAAGGACTGCAAGATCGAGGTCCTGCCTGTACCTTCAAAGGTTTTCATTTCGGTTGCGCAGCACCTCGGTGCTCCTGCAACTCCTGTAGTGAAGGTAGGTGACCAGGTGAAGGTCGGACAGGTGATTGCAGAGCCAGCCGGCTTCATTTCGGCATATGTGCATTCGTCCGTTTCAGGTACGGTGAAGTCCGTCGGACCGCGCAAGGACCTGGCCGGCAACAATATGACCCATATCGAGATCGATGTGGAAGGTGACGAGTGGATAGAGGAAGCGGATCTTTCCGATACTCTCATCACTGCGATACCTGAAGACAACAAGGCCATTCTTGAGAAGATCAAGATGTGCGGTGTCGTAGGTCTCGGAGGTGCTACTTTCCCGGCACATGTGAAACTTTGCCCGCCTCCTGGCAAGAAGGCTGACTGCCTCATCCTCAATGGTGCGGAGTGTGAGCCTTATCTTACCTCTGACTATCGTATCATGCTCGAGAGAAGCAAGGAGATCGTGGTCGGAGCGGCCATCATGAAGCAGGTGCTCGGCGGATGTCCTGCAGTGATCGGTATCGAGGAGAACAAGCCGGAGGCCATCAAGGCCATGACTGCTGCGGTTGCTGAACTTCAGAAGACTGCAAAGGGCTATGACGGCATCTCGGTCATGACACTGAAGAAGAAATATCCTCAGGGAGGTGAGAAGCAGTTGATCGATGCTGTGATGAGCCGTCAGGTGAAGTCCATGGGTCTCCCTATCGATGTGGGAGCAGTGGTTCAGAACGTGGCTACATCCCTTGCAGTATACGAGGCTGTGCAGAAGAACATCCCTCTGATCACCAATGTACTTACGGTGACCGGTGACTGTCTTCCTATGGATAAGCAGCACAACTACAAGTTCCGTATCGGTATGCCTCTCTCATATATAGCGGAGATTGCCGGCGGAGTGCCTGCAGAGGCTGCAAAGATCATCAGCGGAGGTCCTATGATGGGTAAGGCGATCGCGAATATGGATGCGACTACAGTGAAGGGTTCGTCTTCGCTTCTGTATCTGACTGCAGAGCAGACAGTCCGCGGTGTGGAGTCTGCATGTATCCGCTGCGGAAAGTGTGCCGAGGCTTGTCCTATGGGTCTTGAGCCGTTCCTTCTCAACAAGTACGCACGCAACAACATGATGGATGAACTTGAGGAGAATGCCATCCAGGACTGCATCGAGTGCGGCTGCTGCCTGTACAGTTGTCCTGCGAACATTCCGCTTCTGGATATCATCCGCATCGCAAAAGGCGACGTCATCAGAATTATAAGAGGCAGGGTCCAGCAGGGTAAAAAATAAATCCCTCCCATCGCAAGCGATGGGCCCCTCCCGTTCACGAGGCCACGGGCGGCCACGTTTTTTACCCTGTTGCCCCCTGCCTCAATAATTGATAACTAAACAACGTATAATAAAATGGATAAACTTTTAGTTTCACCGTCGCCGCATCTTCATACAAAGACTTCCACGAAGTCTCTGATGCGTGACGTTGTGATTGCCCTCCTGCCTGCAGTGGTTGTGTCTGTCCTCTTCTACGGATGGTCTGAACTGCTGATCCTGGGTGTCAGTGTCGCATCATGCGTGCTGCTCGAGTATGTGATCACAAGATATCTGCTGAAGAAGCCATGCTCTGTAGGAGATTTCTCTGCAGTAGTGACCGGTCTTCTTCTTGCGCTTAACCTCCCTTCAACTACTCCATGGTGGATCGTATTCATCGGTGCCGTAGTGGCTATCGGAGTTGCGAAGATGACGTTCGGAGGACTCGGGCAGAATCTTTTCAATCCGGCAATCGTGGGCCGTGTATTCCTTCTGATTTCGTTCCCTGCACAGATGACCGACTGGACAAGGCCTCAGGGCTTCATCGGAGGCGGTCTTGATGCCCTTTCAGGAGCAACCCCTCTGGGACTTGCAAAGGAGGGCGGTGTCGCTGCAGTAGAAGGACTTGATTATATGGACATGCTGTTCTACAACATCGGCGGTTCTGCCGGTGAACTTTCAGCGATCGCGCTTCTCATCGGTTTCGTATATCTGCTTGTGCGCAAGGTGATCCGTCCGTACATCACGCTTTCGATTCTTGCTACAGTCGCTGTGTTCTCGGGCATCTTCTGGGCTATTGACCCTACGACATACACAGACCCTCTCTTCAACCTTCTCACCGGTGGTCTTCTTCTCGGTTCCATCTTCATGGCTACCGACTATGTGACTTCTCCTATGAGCAACTGGGGCGGAGTGATCTTCGGAGTCGGCATCGGTATCATCACAATGCTGATCCGTTATTTCGGTGCATATCCGGAAGGTGTGTCATTCGCAATCCTTATCATGAACTCTGTGGTGCCTCTCATCAACAAGGTGTGCCACGCTAAAAAATACGGGAGGTAGGATATGGCAGTACAATCATCATTCAAGAACATGACAGTGTGCCTCTTCGCCATCTGTATCGTGTGCTCGTCGCTTCTTGCAGGAGTCTATGCGCTCACCAAGGCTCCTATCGATGCTGCTGCGGCTGCAAAGAACGAGGCTGCTATCAAGGAAGTCCTTCCTGAGACTGCAGTGACTATCGAAGAGGAAAGGACTGTTGATTTCGAGGGTGCATCCTATGCCTACAACCTTGCATACGATGAGGCCGGAAATACAGTAGGATGTGCCATCAATGTTGCCCCTGTAGGCTTCGGAGGCCCGATTTCGATAAAGGTCGGCTTTGATGCCTCAGGCGTTATCTGGAATACAAAGGTGCTTTCTCAGGCAGAGACTCCGGGTCTTGGAGCAAAGTGTGTGGAGGCTTCATTCTCAGAGCAGTTCAAGGGTTTCGACCCTGCACAGAAGAAACTTGCAGTGAAGAAGGACGGAGGAGATGTAGACGCCATCACGGCATCCACAATCACTTCCCGTGCATATGCTGACGGTGTGGCTCTTGCTGTGAAGGTCTTCCAGGCCATCGCACAGACCCCTATGCCCCTTAACGAATAATGGAGGAACAGAAAATGGGAAAATTTCAACTTATAACTAAAGGCCTGATCAAGGAGAACCCTACGTTCGTCCTTCTTCTGGGTATGTGTCCGACACTCGCTACGACCACGTCGGCCATCAACGGTATGAGCATGGGACTTGCCACTTTGTTCGTCCTCGTGCTTTCAAACATGGCGATCTCACTGATTGCTCCTTACATTCCTGACAAGGTGCGTATTCCTTCATATATTGTGGTGATCGCGACTTTCGTGACCCTCCTTCAGTTTGTGATGCAGGCATATGTTCCTGATATCTATGAGACCCTCGGTCTTTTCATCCCTCTCATCGTGGTGAACTGTATCGTACTCGGACGTGCAGAGGCATTCGCTAACAAGAACGGGGTGGTGGATTCTGCTCTTGACGGCATCGGCATCGGACTTGGATTCACCCTGTCCCTTACAGTCCTCGGACTTGTGCGTGAAATCCTTGGCAGCGGCTCAATGTTCGGCTGGAAGTTCATCGAGGGTGACGGTATACTTGCCTTCGTGCTTGCTCCGGGAGCGTTCCTTGCGCTGGGATATCTTATCGTTATCTTCAGGAAATTGACAACTAAATAGGCAGAGTAGTTATGGAATATATACTTATCATCATTTCAGCGATATTCGTAAACAATATCCTGCTGTCCCAGTTCCTTGGTGTATGTCCTTTCCTGGGAGTTTCCAACAAACTCAGCACTGCGACAGGTATGTCCATGGCCGTGTGCTTTGTGATCACGCTTGCGACTGTAGTGACCTTCCTTCTGAATTCGCTTCTTGCGAAGTTCGGTCTTGAGTTCCTGCAGACCATCTCGTTCATACTTGTGATCGCTGCTCTTGTGCAGATGGTGGAGATCGTGCTTAAGAAGATCAGTCCTGCGCTGTATGCTTCTCTCGGTATCTTCCTTCCTCTGATCACTACTAACTGTGCTGTTCTTGGTGTCGCTCTGACAGTAGTTCAGAAGTCATCTCCATTTGCATCTGCTGCAGACGGTATGTTCAACCTCGGTGAGGCTACTATCTATGCCTTTGCGACTTCTCTCGGTTTCGGACTTGCAATGGTACTTTTTGCCGGCCTTCGCGAGCAGTTGGCTCTGAATGAAGTTCCTAAGGCTTTCAAGGGTATTCCTATCGCGTTGGTTACTGCTAGTATTCTGGCTATGGCGTTCATGGGATTCTCGGGACTGGTTTAGAATTTTATAGTGTAGGGTTACAAAGGGTGTGGTTTGTTACCGGAGACCCCCGCCCACTTCGTGGGCACCCCCTGGCCGGGGGTGGCATGTCTCCTATAACAAACCACACCCTTTGAACAGAAATAAAAAGGTTCTGAACCTGTCCCTTCGTTGAAGGTGTGGTGTGGATTTTATGTTATGAAAAGTGCAAAGGAATTATTGGAAAAGGCAGAGGAACTGAGACGTAACAATCGTTTCGGTGAGGCCATCAACGTATATCGTGAAGCCGCGGAGGCTTCGGATGTCACGGATGACATAAGGCGTAAGGCCTTGGCTTCTGTCGAACTTATGCAGGAGATCAACGGTTTTGTAAATGTCGATCTTATGAATCCTTAGTAAAATATTGATGTATAATGTTTTATCCCGTCTTTTTGATGGCGTGTCATAGGTCGGCATGTCTTTCAGAAAGGCGGGATGTTACATTTTTTAAGATTCAGGTCACATATTTCGATACGCAAATCTACTCAGGTGCATATATTTGTATCTGTAAATACCTGTATCTTATGAAAACTCTGTTCGGCATTCTCAATTATGTATCGATACTCTGCGCTATTGTGTCATGTGGTGTTAAGAGTAATGACAGTCCCCGTCATGGTCAGGAATACATAGATTCTCTGGTATATGCTGACCGAAGCATAGATTCGTTGAGTGTGCTTGTGGAGCGTTTCGCGAAGGAAGAAAATCTTCTTGGTGAGGTCGTGGCGTGTCGCGAACTCGGCAAGGCTTATCGTAATGCGACAAGATACGAAGAATCTGTGGACGTTCATAAACGGGGTCTTGCGGTGGCAGAGGAAATCTGTGATACCCTGCAGGTGATCCAGGCTCTGAACAATATCGGTACTGCTTATAGAAGGATGGGGATGCTGGATGAGGCTGCACTATGGCATTATAGGGCCCTTTCGATGTGTGACGAATGGAGCATGAGAGACAATACTGCATTGAAGAACAGGGTCGTATCCCTGAACGGTATAGGCAACATCCATCTGTCACTTGGAGAAGACGAGAGGGCAATGAAGGCTTTCGTTGAGGCTCTGGAAGGTGAGACAAGACTTGGCAGCAGATTGGGAATGGCCATCAACTGTGCCAATATCGGTGCTTTGTTTGAGGCTGGCGGTCAACCGGATTCCGCCAGATACTATTACTCGCTTTCCATGAGGTACAATGAGGAGATAGGTTCAGAGTTGGGAATATCCCTTTGCCATAACCATTTCGGCCGTCTTGCAGAGAAGGACGGCGATTATGAGACCGCCCTTCGCGAATATAAGGCATCGTATGATGCGATGCATGAGAGCCCTGACAAATGGCATTGGCTGGAATCATGCATATCGCTTGCCCGTGTCAATATGAAGGTGGGGCGTTATGCTGAAACGAAAAAGTATCTTCATGAGGCGGAGGAAGTTGCTGCAGATATCGATTCTCCAGAGCATCTTGTCGAAATCTATCATATTGCATATTCTCTGGAAAAGTCGGAAGGCAGATACGCCAATGCCTTGAAGTATCTCGAAAGATTCAGCGAGAGCAAGGATTCGTTTCAGGAAGAGAAACGACGTAATGACATTTCCGAACTTAGAGCAGGTTATGAGAGGGAGAAGAGCAGGACGGAACTCAGGATGCTTCAGGAAGAGCATATGCAGAAGGCGCACCGTGACAGGATGATAATATTGAGTTCAGTAGCATTCCTGTTCCTTGCTTTGACGGCAGTTTTTGTTCTGGCATATGCGTTCCGTCTGCGTTCAAGAAACAACAGGATGCTCAAGGAACTTGACGAGACCAAGAATAATTATTTCACCAATGTCGCTCATGAATTCCGTACTCCTATCACTGTCATACGATCGGCGGCATCCGAGATTTTCCGTTCAAGTCCTGATGATTCTTCCGTGAAGGATGATGCGTCTGATATCCTCAAGCATTCGGATTCTCTTCTAAATCTTGTGAATCAGGTATTGGATATCACCAGAATGACGTCATCGATTGCGCCTGCCCCAGTTTGGCGTCATGGAAATATTGTCGCTTATGTTCATGATGAGTGCCGGAAGATGCACAGATATGCAGAGGAGAAGGGAGTATGGATCCGGTTTGATTCTGACCGTGATGTGGTAGATACTGATTTTGTACCTGACATGATGAGACAGATAGTGCAGAACCTTCTGTCCAATGCCATAAAGATATCAGACCGTGGTGACGCAGTATCCGTGTCCATGTGCCTTTCTGATGATGGCAGGTCTGTCCTGATTTCTGTGAAGGATACCGGTATCGGGATGACAGAGGAACAGATAAAGGATGCGTTCCGGCCTTTCTATCGGGCAGATGGAGGCTTTCGGAATGTCGGGTCGGGAATAGGGCTTGCTGTCGTCAAGTTGTCGGCGGAGTCTATGGGAGGCAGTGTCTCTGTGCGGAGCGAAGTTGGGGCAGGGTCGGTGTTTGATGTTACGATTCCTCTGAAATCATCTGCGGTGGCGACTGAGTCGGTGGCACCTTTGCTGAATGTTGATTCGTCTGTTTTAGAGCAGGACGCGATACGTATTCTGATCGTGGAAGATTCTCCTGAAGTGGCGCGTTGGGAAATGCGGCAGTTGGGTCCTGAATATGCGTTCTGGTTTGCTTCTGATGGTGCGGAAGGATTGCGGAAGGCAGAAGATATCGTTCCGGACCTCATCATTACTGATGTGATGATGCCGGTGATGGACGGTGTCGAAATGTGCCGCCGTATCCGGGCATCGGAACTGCTTTGTCATGTGCCTGTCATAATGGTGACGGCAAAGGCTGCACATGATGACCGTCTCCAGGGACTGGAGGCAGGTGCTGATGCATATCTGGAAAAGCCGTATGATGAAAAGGAACTTGCCTTGAGAGTGAGGATGCTTCTGGATCAGCGCAGGACGCTCAAGGAAGTGTTTGCCAATGGTGAATTCCAGGCAGGAAAAGTCCAGGATGACCAGGTCGGAGCCGGTCGGTCTTTCCTGAAGAAAGTCGATGATGCTCTGGAGGCTGCATTTGCTGCCGGTAAGGTCGATTGTGAAGCCCTCGCTTCGTCGTTGTGTATCGGACGTGTGCAGTTGAATAGAAAGATGAAGGCCGTGACCGGTTATAAGACAACGGAATATATTCAGATGGCCCGTCTTTCCAAGGCAAAGCAACTTCTTAAGGATACAGACCTGCAGATAGGTGAAATCGCTATTCGGTGCGGTATAGATGATGTCGGATATTTCAGCACCCTTTTCAAGAAGGGTACCGGACTTACTCCTACTGCCTTCCGAAATTCCTGACCGGTCTCAAAAACAATACAGTCCTTTCGGGAAACAGGAATTTAGGAGAAATGTTTCCCGAAAGGACTGTATCGTTTAATATTGAAACAAGGCATTGTCAGAAAGGCAGATTTTTTTAGTTGATACATTTACACAGATTTAGTGTGATCTACCTTTCTGACAATATATATCTGGCTTCCTCATCTGAGTTCTTACTTAGATGAGGAACTTTGTTTTACTGGTGATTAGTCCATTCGACATCGAATATAACTACCCTGTCCTTATTTGTTGTCTTCTGCTGAGGGCATAAATTTGTGAATTCCAGTTGGAAATTTCCTGAAACGTTAATATCCTTCACATATTCATGCTGTTCATTTTTAACCGCAGTACCTTCGTGTGTGATATTCTCTGTATAAATAATCTCGCCGCTCTCATTCTTCACATCAAGCCTGAATGAGATCTGTTCAGAAGCATTATATACTCCATACTTGAATTTAAGAGTACCGCATCCTCCTGAAATGAGAGGCGATGTCAGGACTCCGACATTAGACGTCTTTCCATTGATAACAGGAGCAATGCCGGACAGAGCATCCCAGTTCTTTTCACTGATCAGGGCACCATTTTTCAGAATCCATCCATCAAATGTTGAATATTCACTATCCGCCTTAAAAGTTGTTATACGTATTCCTAAATTATAGGTAGCAAAGTCATCTGAAGTTATCTCAAGCGGAATATTTGCATCTGCTGTATAGTTCACATTGATAGCCTTGATGCATCCTGAATTGAATGATACATTTTCTGTCATATTCTTGACAAACTTCTGCTTGACTGCCTTGCCATCAATAGTAACGTTCACGTAAACAAGTAATTCTGTACCAGTTTCTGCAGTGAAAGGAAGAACTCCCATATAAAATATTCCTTTCTCGCCAGTCTTTATCGGAGTTCCATCTGATACTGTCATCTGGCCAAAATTCTTACCGCCACTAGTTATTGAGATCACATCAATAGTTGAAAAATCTATGGCAACCTGACCCTGAATTGGCTTCGAAGCAAGAACATTAATGCTATTTACTATTATGTCTTTATTCTGATTGTTGGTAATATGGAATGCCATCACAGATGCTACATTTTTCATCTTCAATGTCGGGAACTCACCTGCAGGTACATTAGTAGCCCATCCCACGAGTGGGAATGCCGCTTTACCAGCAAGATGAGCCATACTATTATTTCCTACTTGTGGGTCGGCTTCTTTACCTACAAAGAAATACTCAACTTCAGAATTAGGTGAAGTGATACTAGAATTAAAGGGATAGCAGGCATACCAATCATAACTCGATGAAGCATTTAACTCTTCTGACAATGTACCTGTACATTTCCCTGTTACATCACTCACAGTAAACTCATTATCCAACACAAATGATGTGCTCCCAGAAACAGCATGCCATAATCTTAATACCTCACCAGAAACCCACTTTGTGGAATATCCATCGTTTACGGTCTTTGTCAAATCATTATCCTGTAGATATACAACAAATGGTATATCGGGACCTAATGAAACCGGGGTTTCAATCTCCTTATTGCAAGAGACAAGCATACAGGTCGCTGCGACCAATGATGCCAAGAAAATATTTGTCTTCATAATGAATTGCATCTCTTCTAATCTGTTTTGCATTATTATAAATCTAAACTTCCGTCATCTTTCCAATCATCAATAGTTCCTTCATATCCATCCTCGTCAACAACTTTTGCTTCCTGAGTAATGGTAAGACTGTAATGAACAGTATTACCTGACAACAGCGAAACTACTGCTGAGCGAGCCTCTCCAGTATTTTCAGATGCCGTAAGAATAATGTTTTCAAATCTTACAGATTTAACCTCGATAGTTTCTGCAGAAAGCCAGGTTATAGCATCGTCCGGTATCGATACTTCATATTCATAGTTGGTTGAGACTATTATTGACACCATACCTCCTTCTGCAGGTAGGTTCAGTTCATCAAAGCACATAGCCTCGAATACCCCTTCTTCAAATGAAAGTATCTTTGTTGAAGTTGTACCCTTGCTGTTAACAGC
>JAFVHZ010000178.1 GCA_017474265.1 Bacteroidales bacterium
GCAAGTGCTGTATCGTAGGTTGCGAGGCTATGCACATCGACCTCGAGAACAAGGTGATTAAGTTCAAGGGCTCTGACAAGGAGTACCACGAAGGTGACGTTCTCTCGATCAACGGTGCAAAGGGTAACGTATACGACGTTGCAATCGATACAATGGACGCTTCAGACAATCCACGTTTCGTGAAGTTCATGGAGATTGTCGACAAGTTCCGCACTATGGGCGTAAGAACAAATGCAGATACTCCTGAGGATGCTGCACGTGCAATCAGTTTCGGTGCTGAGGGTATCGGTCTCTTCCGTATCGAGCACATGTTCTACGGTCAGAACGCAGAGACTCCACTCTCAAAACTCCGCAAGATGATCCTTGCCAAGAACGACGAGGAGAGAAAGGCTGCTCTCGCTGAACTTGAGCCGTTCATCAAGGCTGCAGTAAAGGGCACAATGAAGGTAATGGACGCTAAGCCTGTTACATTCCGTCTCCTTGACCCGCCTCTCCATGAGTTCGTCCCTCAGACAGACCTCAAGAAGGAGGAACTTGCAGAGGAACTCCACATCTCTGTAGGCGAAATCGAGAAGCGCGGCGAGTCACTCCACGAGGTAAACCCTATGATGGGTCACCGCGGAGTACGTCTCCATGTGACATATCCTATGATTTCAGAGACTCAGTTCCGCGCCATCTTCACTGCGGCTGCTGAACTCAAGAAGGACGGTCTTACTCCAATGCCTGAGATCATGGTTCCTGTAACCATCTCTGATCGTGAACTTCGTTTCCAGAAGGCTATCTGCGAGAAGATCAAGGCTGAAGTTGAGGCTCAGTTCGGATTCGAAATCGACTACAAGTTCGGTACAATGATCGAGATCCCACGTGCTGCCCTCACCGCTGACCGCATGGCTCGTACTGCAGAGTTCTTCTCATTCGGTACAAACGACCTCACTCAGATGACATTCGGATTCTCACGTGACGACGTAGGAACCTTCATGGGCGACTACCTCGGCAACAAGATTCTCGATGCCGATCCGTTCAAGACTCTCGACCAGAAGTCTGTAGGTAAACTCGTGAACTACGCTGTGAAGGAAGGCCGCGAGACTCGCGAAGGTCTCAAGTGCGGTATCTGCGGTGAGCACGGTGGTGACCCTGCATCTGTAGAGTTCTGCTACAAGATCGGTCTCAACTATGTATCATGCTCTCCATTCCGAGTTCCTATCGCACGCCTCGCTGCTGCTCAGGCTGCAATCAAGGCTGCAAAGTAAAGGACATATAATTTTATAAAGGCGGTTAACCTACTTATTGATAAAGGTTAACCGCCTTTTCTTTTACTTATAAAAAAAGATTTTGTACCTTAGCACCATAAAACAGTACAAACAAACCTATACCTTATGTCTGAAACTAATGGAAAGTTCAAGAAGGCGATGCGCCCGATTGACGTCTGGGGCCTTGCATTGGGCGCCATAATCGGATGGGGATGCTTCGTATTGCCCGGAAGCGCCTTTCTTCCGAAAGCAGGTCCGCTCGGCACTGCCTTGGGAATGCTTATCGGAGCACTTCTTATCATTGTCATCGCTCTCAGTTATGGCTATCTGATAAGAAACTTCCCTCTCAGCGGCGGCGAATTCATTTACACCAAGGAAGCGATCGGAAAGAGGAATGCCTTCGTATGCGGATGGGGAATGATCCTCGCATATTGGAGCCTTATTCCGCTTAATGCGACCGCACTTGCACTCATAAGCAGATACCTTTTCCCAGGAATTGTCCAGCAGGGCTATCTCTACCAGATAGCAGGATGGGACGTATACGCCGGAGAGGTGGTACTCGCTTCGGCATTCATAATCATCATCGCCGTCATCAACATCAGGGGCATCAAGCAGGCTGCATGGCTTCAGACCGCCATTGCGCTTACACTGGTAGGATGCATCTGCATAGTTTCGTTCCTCGTTATGGGCATCTCCGACTGGTCTAACCTTGCACCCGGCTTCCCTGAAGGCAGAGGATGGTGGAAAGGTGTATTCAGTATCGTAGCAATGGCTCCATGGGCATTCATAGGCTTCGACTGCATCCCTCAGAGCGCAGAAGAATACAACTTCAGCCACAAGAAGTCGACACGCATCATGATCACAGCCATCCTCATGGCCGCCGTACTCTACATCGCCATATGCACAGTGACAGCAATGGGACTGAAGCCATGGGAGGAACTTCTAGCAGACCGTAACAACTGGCCTACAGGATTCGTAATACGCCAGACCTTAGGGCTCATCGGGCTCATCGTCCTCGGTATCGCAATGTTCTGCGCTGTAGTCTCAGGTATGAATGCCTTCTACATCTCGACTTCACGTCTGATGTATGCTATGGCTCAGGAAGGCAGCCTTCCTAAATGGTTCGGTCATCTTTCGCCTAAGCACGGAACACCTAAGAACGCCATACTCTTCACCATGGCTGCCAGCCTTTTCGCGCCATGGTTCGGAAGAGAGATACTGATATGGATCGTGGACATGACAAGTGTGGGAGCGGCGATCGTATTCGCTTACACCACAGCATCTGCAGCAATAATCGCAAAAAGGCAGCATCGCACAGCACAGATGTGGACAGGAATCATCGGATGCATCTTCTCGCTCTTCTTCCTTTCACTCCTCATCGTGCCGGGAATGCCAGGATATCTTTCATTCCAGAGCAGGGTGGTTCTCCTTGTATGGATTGCAATAGGCGTTTTGTTCTATCTAAACATAAGAAAAGACTATGTCAAAGGACAGAACTGATTATCTTCTTGATGTCAATGAGGTCCTGGGGCCGAAACTCCGAAAGAAACTCCCTCGCTTTGCAGTGAACTTCATAAAGAGACGCATCCATCAGGACGAGATCAACGACTGCATCATGAAGGCGGAGCATTACTGCGGCTGCGGTTTTTTCGATGAAGCCCTTGACTACATCGGCATCACCTACCGCATACGCGGAGAAGAGAACCTCGACAAGACAAAGAAATATATCTTTGCCTGCAACCATCCTTTGGGAGGACCTGAAGCTCTAATCATCGGCTCGGTCTTCAGAAGATTGTATGGTGACGGATTCAAGGTGCCTGTGAATCAACTCCTTGCCAACATGAAGCCCCTCAAGGAATTCTTTGTCCCGGTGAATGCACTGAGTGCAAAGCAGAGCCGTGACCTTGGAGTCAGGATCGCAGAAATGTTCTCATCCGATTCTCAGGTTCTGGTGTTTCCTTCCGGCACATGCGCAAAGAAGATAAAGGGCAAAGTGACGGAAATGCCATGGAAGAAGATGTTCATAACCCAGTCCCGCAAATATGAAAGGGACATCGTGCCGATCCATATTTCAGGCTGCAATTCCAGACTGTACTATTTCCTGTCATGGCTCAGCAGAATCCTGAAACTGAAGATCAACATCGGAATGATCCTGCTCGTGGACGAACTCTTCAACAAGGCAGGAGAAGAATTCGTGATTTCAATCGGAAAACCGATATCATACGAGACTTTTGATAAATCAAAAAACGACATACAATGGGCTGCAGAAATCAAGGATATGACAGAAGCGCTATCCAAGGACAACGGATGCCCTGCTAACATGTAAAAGACAAGAAGATGAGCGTACCTCCTATCATAGACCCGGTTGACGTTCGGCTCCTTAAGAGTGAACTCAACGAAAAGACCTTCCTCAGACGCACAAACAGAGGGAACAATGAAATCTACATAGTCAACAATGAGACTGCTCCAAATGTGCTCCGCGAAATCGGAAGACTAAGGGAAGTGTCTTTCCGTGCAGTAGGTGGCGGAAGCGGTACCGAATGCGACCTTGACCACTTCGACCTCGAAGACAAGGCCTGCTTCCAACTCGTCGTCTGGAATCCAGAAGCAGATGAGATTATCGGAGGATACCGGTTCACAAGATGGAATATGGCATCTTTCCATGAAAACGGCCAGCCATATGTAAACACCGAGCACCTGTTCGATTTCTCTCAGGAGTTTCTTGACGACTATTTCCCTCATTGCGTTGAGATGGCCCGTGCATTCGTGCAGCCGAAATATCAGTCAGCGCAGTCAGGAAGAAAGGCTCTCTTCGCGCTTGACAACTTGTGGGACGGCATCGGTGGCATCATTGCTACAGACCCTTCGATAAAATATCTGTCCGGCAAAGTGACCATCTACAGTTCCAGCCCTGAAATGAGCCGTAAGGCGATGGTATACTACCTCGACATGTGCTTCGGGGACAGAAAAGGCCTCATCACTTCAAAGAACCCTGAGACATGCACCCCAGAACAGGCTGCCTTCTTCAAGGAAATGTTCACAGGAGAGGACTACAAGGAAAACTATCAGATACTGAACAACTATGTAAAGTCCTTAGGAGATGTGATACCTCCTCTCATCCATTCATACATAGGCCTGTCACAGACCATGAAGACATTCGGAACAACATTCGACCCTGACTTCGGAGACTGCTATGACACTGCTATGATGATCACTATCGATGACATCTACCAGGACAAGAAAGAACGCTACATTGAATCTTATGAGGATTGTAAATAACCAAAGAGCGGCACCCATGACTGGGTGCCGCTCAATTTTCAACTGCAAGAAGGATTAGAGAGTGATATACTCGCAATCCTTGCCGCAACGGGTCTCTACCACTACATTCACCTTACCCTCACGAGCGAGCCATCCGAGTGCAGTGTAGAAGTCCGCACTTGCAAGTCCTGTCTCCTTCTTGAGTTTGGTCTCAGTCATCTTACCATTTGTGTTGAGGGCGTTCCAGATAACGCCCGCGTTGTTTCCGATGTTGTTGATTTCCATAATAATCAATCAGTTTTAATTTGTAACTTATCAGGCTTACAATAAAAGCCATACACTAATCTAACATGCTCATTCCAAGCGGTTGCAAAGATAGTAATATTTTTAGAATTGCAACATTTGTAACAAATTGTTAACAGATATTCCTTATTTTTTGGATAGACCTTGAATGATTTTTGCTATCTTTGCGTGAGAATTGCGGGTGTAGCTCAGTGGTAGAGCATCGGCTTCCCAAGCCGAGGGCCGCGGGTTCGACCCCCGTCACCCGCTCAAAGAGGCTGACTAATTTAGTCAGCCTCTCGTATTGACTACATTTTCAAACTCACCCTACCGCATCCGCAGAATTGGAGGTTCCCATTGGCTATTCCACATTGCCGTACCATCTTTCATCTACGATCAAAAAATGGCGGGATTTTTTGATCGTAGACTCGGAAATCCATGTATAACCACCTGGAACGGCATATTTTGCAGTTCAGAATCAAATAAATGCACTGTTTTTTGATTCTGAATCCGAAATGTAAGAAAAGTCGCTATGTCCGGAAAGCAACAGAATAAAGGTTACAGAGTCAGAAGGGTATCGGAAACTGTGCCGTCAGTTACCGTGATGACACGGATGGAAGGCTGGGATGTGCCTATCTGGAAGCCGACAGAGGTTGTAGTCTTCATCGGGATACCGTTGTACTCTCCTTCAAAACTATCATGACGATGTCCTGCATAGACAGCATCGACCCCGAACTCGGAGAACATGTCAAAATAGAATCTGCGTTTGTCCTTCATCAACGGAAAATAACTGTCCGGTTCATCTATATCCGTAAGAAAGAACGGATGATGACCGAAGATGATCGTCGTTTCTTCCGGTTTCGTAGCGCCCAAGATATCCTTCAGCCAGATCACCTGGTCTTCAGCACGTTCATCACCGGCTTTGATAAGATTGGTATTGAGTCCAACAAGGTTGACTTCCCTGTCCGAATGTATGAACCTGTCGTCACCGTATCTGCTGGCAAAAGGCGAGGGATCCACCTTGTCTCCATTTATATGGACATCGTGATTGCCAGGAATATGGAACACCTTCACAGACCGATCGATACCAGAGATTATTTCCGCAAATTTATCCCACTGCTCCTCATTGGTGGAACTGTTCACCTGATCTCCTGTGAAGACAACGGCATCCGGATGAAGTCCGTTGACCATGGTTACTGCACGAGCCAGGCACTCTGATTCGTATGTCAGGTCGTTGACATATTCAGTTCCTTCTTTCTGGCTTCTGTCTGCTGCGGTAAATCCCAACTGAGCATCAGCAATCTGGACAATCACATAAGGCTTTTCTGCGCATGACATGAGCAGAAGCAGAACCAGTGCCGGCAGAATTATTTTCTTCATATCCTTATCATTTATCTGACACACCTTTCCAAGAAGACGGCACAGGAGCCTCGATAGTCAATGGTTCCTTCCTTACAGGATGGACGAACGTTATCCTGCGGGCATGGAGAGAGATGCCCCCGTCGGGATTGGAGCGCGGTGCACCATACTTCAGGTCTCCCTTTATCGGGCAGCCGAGGTTTGACAACTGGCACCTTATCTGGTGATGGCGTCCTGTCAGAAGTTCCACTTCCACGAGAAAATACCTGTCCGTCCTGCCGATCTGACGATAGTTGAGCCTGGCAAGTTTTGCATCTTTCCGTGCAGATCCCGGACGGCACACATAAGACTTGTTCTGCTTTTCGTTTCGCCACATCATATCCTCCAGGCAGCCTTCGGACGGATGTGGCTCCGAACATACGAGTGCCCAATAGAACTTATGCACATCCGAGTCACGGAACATGGCATTGAGCCTCTCAAGTGCCTTTGAGGTCTTGGCAAGCACGACAATGCCACTCACCGGACGGTCCAGACGATGCGGCAGACCGACAAAGACCTGTCCAGGCTTAGAGTCCCTTTGCGCAATGAAGGCCTTATAGGCCTCGGTAAGAGGTTCATCGGAAGTCTTGTCACCTTGAACGATCTCCCCCACCTTCTTGTTTACGACAAGAAGATGATTGTCTTCATAAAGTATTCTTGATGCGAGGTCCTCGAATTCCTCGCGTGGCAGTTCACGGTATATATTCATGCCACAAAAATAGCAATTATGTCATTACCGAAGGCTCCTTGTCATGAAAATTCTGACATTTTGGCATATTATTTCCGTTTCCTGCACTTGGCACAAGTTTCGTTATTATCCGAGCGTCATCACAAGAGATGGCATCCCGGATGAAAATGCGGGATCTGAATGGAATGATAATTTAAAATAAGATAAACATTATGGGAAAAATCATTGGTATTGACCTTGGAACCACGAACTCATGCGTGGCAGTGATGGAAGGAAACGAACCTTCAGTCATCATCAACAATGAAGGACAGCGCACTACACCTTCTGTAGTAGCATTCACAGACGGCGGTGAGAGAAAGATCGGTAACCCTGCAAAGCGTCAGGCTATCACCTGCAGCGAACGCTGCCTCACGCAGGGCTTCTTTCATGTATTTTTCGTTTTCTTCCATATCGAAGACAAAGATAGTCATGATTCTCATTAAAAATGCTTACTTTTGACAAATTATTATCTATCGGAAAATGAAGAATCTGTTAATCTCAGCAATTGCCGTTCTGGTTCTTATGTGCGGCTGTTCAACAAAGTACATTGATGAAAGGGGATTTGTGAAGGTGGAAGACGGGGAGTTTGTTCTTGACGGCAAGGTGCTCTCTTTTGTGGGAACTAATTTCTGGTACGGCCCTATTCTCGGTTCGGAAGGCAGAGGCGGAAACCGCGAGAGGCTTGATAAGGAGCTGGATATGCTTAAGTCGATAGGAGTCACCAACCTGCGTATTCTGATTGGTTCTGACGGCCCTGAAGGCGTGGCATATAAA
>JAFVHZ010000179.1 GCA_017474265.1 Bacteroidales bacterium
GGTGCAAACTCCTACCCTCTCACCAAGCAGGTTGTATTCGGTGTAAATGTAAGTTTCTAATAACCACTAAAGATTCAGTTTCTTATGAAAAAGATAATATTATTCCTTGCTGCGATAATCGCATTCGCTTCCTGCCAGGACTTCCTCGAGGAAACGAACAGGAACCAGATTACCGCCGATGTGCTCTACAGCACTCCAGAAGGATACGACCAACTGGTGAATGCATGCTACGCATACCTCAGGACATTTTACGGAAAACCTGTTGGCTTCGGCTTGACAGAACAAGGTACAGACTGCTATACAAACGCAGGTGCAGACAGCGGACGTATGCCTGAAATGGGACTCTACAACGAAGACCTCAACAGCAGTCAGCAACTCTTCGCATATATGTGGAGATGCCTTTACAGCGGTCTGAACACATGTAATGCAGCCATTGCACGTGCTGACGGCGCAGGGCTTGATGAAGCAAAGAAGAACCAGTATCTCGGAGAAGTACACTTCCTCCGCGCCCTATACCTTCATCTCATCACTGAGATCTGGGGAGACGTCATTCTCTACACTGAGGAAATGAATTCCCCTGTCAGCACCGCAGAGCGTACTTCACAGGACAAGTTCTACGAGCAGATCTTCAGTGACATCGATGAATCCATCAGACTTCTTCCTTCCAATGTAGTGAAGAACTACGGCCGCGTCACACAGGTTGCTGCAAAAGCACTCAAGGCCCGTCTCTGCCTCTATCGTAAGGACTATGACCAGGCAGCAAAACTGGCACAGACCGTACTCGACGAATCAGGAGCAACCCTCTACGACAGTTTCAAGGAGACCTTCTCTGTTGACAATGCAGTAGGTCAGACCAACCTTGAGGCCATCTGGTGGGTGGACTACAGCAAGACCGAGGAACTCAGTTACCACTTCGCAGATCAGGACATCGTTGACCCTGCACGTGGAACAAGCCTCGCAGGAAACTATCAGCCGCTCGTCTCTGCAATGTCATACTGGATGGTACCTAACGCCTGCGTATGGGTGACAAAAGACACTCACGCACCTTGGGTTCACCTCATGCCTACATACGCATACCTTCACACATTCGACGAGACCATCGACCAGAGATATGACGGAACCTTCCGTACAGAATGGCTCGTAAACGACCCAGTAACTGAGGCAAAATATGCTTACTTCCAGACAGAATTCGGAAGGACAGAGCCGCTCGAGCAGGGAGACGTATCATTCACGACTGTAAAATACTCAGTTGACGATGCATATGAGAAGACCTGCGGATACAACATCTATGATGCAGACGATGTATACGACCCTGTAACAAGGAAGACCATCGGTACCCGTGACTACTTCGTGTCTACATACAAGTTCCAGGACAACAGTGAGGGAAGAACCGGCTGGGAATACTACAGCAAGCGTGACTTCTTCGTATTCCGCGCAGCGGAAATGCACCTCATCATCGCCGAGGCACTCATGACATCCAATCCTACCGAGGCTCTGAAACACATGAACCATCTCCGTGAAAAACGAGCAATCGCCGGCAAGGAGGCTGAAATGAGAATTACTGCAGACCAGTTGACGATCGACTTCATCCTCGACGAGAGAGGCAGGGAATTTGCAGGAGAACAGCAGAGATTCTTTGACCTGAAGCGTACAGGAAAACTTGTGGAAAGAGTAAAGAAGATGAATCCTAATGCAGCAGAAAACATTCAGGAATATCACGCGATCCGCCCTATTCCTCAGGCAGAACTTGACGCACTTACAAACGGCAAGGAATTCGGACAGAACAAAGGATACAACTAAATCATGTTGCTGAATGATTAAACGATTGCTATTGAGCATTATCGGGCTGGTCACGACTGTGGCCGGCCTTTCTCAGTCTAAGGGCTATGAACTCGAAAGGGACATGCCTGTCTTCCTGAATCAGTTGAAGGAAGAACTGACATATCCCATGGCCTGGGGAAACAGTCCGATCAGGAAATTCAGGAAATGGCGCATGGCAGCGCGGGAAACAGTATTCGATGCAATGCTGGCACCACCAGCGAAAGCAGCCTCTTATGATGCTGCAGTTGTTGCAGAAGAGCAGAGAGACGGCTACAAGGCACAGAAGATCCAGTTCAATCTGACAGGTTATTCGCGTGTGAATGCCTACATGCTCATTCCTGACGGAGAGGGTCCTTTCCCGGCAGTAGTCCTTCTTCATGATCACGGCGGACATTATACCATCGGCAAGGAAAAGATGATACGTCCTTTCGAGGTCAGTGATGAAATTCTCGCTGATGCAGACAACTGGGCAGTCGGTTGTTACAGCGGGCAATATTTAGGAGACTACCTTGCGGCAAACGGATATGTCGTGATTGCTGTCGATGCTATATTCTGGGGAGAACGTGGCAGGAAGGAAGGACCTGACGGAAGCAAGGCAGCCGATGTCGCAGGACATTTCCATATGCTCGGAAGATGCTGGAGCGCGTTCATGAATTATGAAGACATGTATACGGCGGACTTCCTGGCAGAGCATCCGAGCGTAGATCCCGACAGGATAGGATGTATCGGATTCTCCATGGGAGGCTACAGATCATGGATGCTGTCAGCGATCACGGACAGGATCAAGGCCGCGGTTTCAGTATGCTGGATGAATGTGACGGACGTACAGTTCTCATGGGAGCACGGAAAGGAACATGGCGGATTTGCCAATGCCCTGCCCGGACTCAGAAGATATCTTGACTACCCGCACATAGCGTCAATCGCATGCCCTAAACCGATGTACTTCATCAACGGTGAGCATGACGGCCTTTTCCCTACAGTCGGCGTACGACAGGCATTCGAGATCATGCAGGACGTCTGGGATAGCCAGGATGCCGGTGACCTACTGAAGACTGAGATCTGGGATATGCCTCACCACTGCGGTCCGGAAGTCCAGAAGGCCGCACTCGAGTTCTTTGACAGATCACTTTAGGCCTTAAGAGCCTCGTTCCTATATTGGGTAGGTGTCACTCCGAACTGCTGCTTGAAGCATTTGCTGAAATAGTGCGAGTCGTTGATTCCCACCATATAAGCGACCTGTGACATCGTATATTCTCCTGTCAGTATCAGTTCCGCCGCCCTTTTCATTCTGATGTCGCGCAGGAACTCTACAGGAGAGAGTCCGGTAATGGTCTTCAGTTTCTTGAAGAATACGGAACGGCTCATATTCAATTCAGATGCAATATCGTCAACAGTCAGACTTCCGTTGTCGATATTGGTTTCTATCACCTCAAGCACCTTGTCCATGAACCTGCGGTCTGCAGAAGAAAGGACTGGTGCTTTTTCCTTTTCATCAGTACAACCGGCATTATTGCATGGATTCATGAGAGATGCGCAATACTTTTCCTGAAGTTTACGCCTCTGTTCCATTATGTTGACGATTCTTGCCTTGAGGTAGGCAGCACTGAACGGCTTGGTGATGTAGTCATCCGCACCTATCTCCATACCTTCAATCCTGCTTTCAATGTTTGATCTGGCAGTAAGAAGAATTACAGGGATATGGCTGGTGTTCATATCGTCCTTCAGTATTCGGACCATCTCCGTACCTTCCATATCAGGCATCATGATGTCACTCACCACCATATCAGGCATATGCATACGGCATTGCTCCAGACCTTCACGACCGTTGCACGCCTCTATCACTTTAAAATCCTTGACAAAGATGCTCCGCATGAAGGTCCTCAGTTCCTCATTGTCTTCCACAACAAGTAAAAGTGGTCTTTCATCCTCACCTGCTTCCTGAGTATCTGCGACATCCTCCATGGAAACCATAGCGTCCATAGGAGAACCCGATACCACACTGTCAGAAAGAATAATCTCTGTATCTGCCGGGAAATGGTCTTTTCCCTTAAGGAACGTAACAGTAAATTCACTTCCCACTCCAACGGCACTCTTCACAGAGATCCTGGCAGAATGCATATTTACCAGTTCCTTCACAAGAGAGAGACCTATACCTGTACTTGACTGTCCGAAAGGATTCTTGTCAGCAAGATTCGCAAACCTTGTGAAAAGAGTCTTCTGCATACCCTCCGATATGCCTACTCCGTTATCTATCACAGATACACTGACCTCATTGTCAGTCTCTGTGATGTCAATCCTGATTTCCTTGCCTTTGTCGGAATACTTGAAGGCGTTGGATATGAGATTGTAGAATATCTTCTCCAGTTTGTCGGCATCAGCCCAGACCGGAACGGACTCACTGACGGCATCTAGCACAAACGGCATATCGTTATTCTGAGACAACTGACTGAAATCTGTCATGAGATTTCTGATGAAAGGTACAAGGTCTATCTGCTGCACCCTCATCTTCATCTTGTGGTTCTGTATCTTTCTGAAATCCAGGAGTTGATTCACAAGACGAAGCATCCTCTTTGCATTTCTGTCCACCAATACGAGTTGCTCCTTGTCATCATGATCCAGAGTATCCTTCTGCAGCACCTGTTCCACCGGTCCTGCTATCAAGGTGAGAGGGGTACGCAATTCATGGGAAATATCTGTAAAGAACCTGAGTTTCATGTCGGACACCTGCTGTTCGACCGCCACCTCATGCTGAAGACGATATATGGTGAACTGAATGCGTCCGATGATCATGATTACGACTACAGTGACCAAGACATAGAGAAGATATGCCCAGCCGGTCTCCCAGAAAGAGGGTTTCACCTTAACGCCTATAGTTCTTACATTATCCACCCAGACACCGTCGCTGTTGGTAGACCTCACCTTAAGAACATACTCTCCACGAGGCAGGTTGGTATAGGTTGCAGTTCTCCTCGTTCCTATGTCATTCCATGTATCCTCAAAACCTTCAAGCATATATGAATACGAGATGGTTTCCGGGTAACGCAGGTCAAGAGCAGAAAAACCGATACTGAAACTGTTCCTGTTGTGAGGAAGAGTTATGACCTCTGACTCATCCACATGGGTCGGTATTATGCCGTCCGGACCAGGGACCACCTCCTGTTCAGCCTGACGCAGACTTGTGAACACCACAGGAGGGACAAAGTCATCCGAACGCAGGGAATCCGGATCAAAGTACAGCAGTCCCTTGTCCGTATTGAACATCAGCATTCCGTTCCTGGCCATTATGGCCTCACCCTCATTGAAATAAAGATTACCATCGAATGAACGCGACGGGTAATTCTCCAGAACATCGGTCGAAGGTTCATATCTGATCACATCTTCTTCAGTCACAAACCACAGATTGCCTTCGTTATCCTCACACATCGAAAGCATGATATCAGAAGGGAGTCCGTCAGACATTCCGAAAGAGGTGAAGCCGGCCACATCTCCATCCCACTCCAACCGGTTGAATCCTCCGCCGAAGGTACATAGGAAGACTGAACTGTCACGTGAGCAGAATATATTATGTACATCATTATTACTCAGACTGTTGACATCTGAAGGGATGCGTGTAAAGTGACGGAAGGAAGCATCTTCCGGCTCAACGAAATCTCCCTTGCACATCAAGGCACCTGTAGAAGTTCCTATCCATATGTTGCCGTCATGGTCAGACGACACGAACCTGCACCTGCTGCACCTGCTGACAGGATAATCCTTAAGATGATTGCGGTAACTTATGAACCTGACACCCGAAGTATCTTTCAGATCAAGATAGCAGACACCGCCTCCATATGTGGCGATCCATAAACGATGACTTCTGTCCTCATGGATACTGTAGACGGAATTGCCGCACAGACTATATCTGTCAGAACTGTCTGGCATATAATGCGTCATCGAGAACGATGTCCCTGCCGGCTTTGCCGCTATCAGTCCGTTTCCTTTTGTTCCTATCCAGACGGTACCGTCATGGCTTTCCTCGAATGAATAGGCATAGCCAAAGACCTCGTCAGAATCCCGGCATATCTTGCCTGATGCGGACAACACACCGATAAATGACAGATTTTCGTCGTATATCCTGACCTTCTTATCCTTGGTGCCGATCCAGATTCTGCCCCTGCTATCCTGGAACACAGCCCTTACACTGTTTCCGGGATGTCCCATATCGTTGTCATGAATTTCCAGGAGATTGAACCTGCTGACATTCATCGTCACCTTCTCCAGTCCGCTTTCATTCGAGCATATCCACAGATTGCCCTGGCGGTCAGTGAAAAGGCCGTTGACACGATTTTCCGAACTCCACCCTGCCTGACGGGTCTTGTCATAAAAAGGCACAAGGGAATCAGAATTACTGTCATACCAGGCAAAACCACCTCCAGGAGGATGCACCCAGACAGAACCATCCGGTGTTTCAAGAACATACATATCCTGGCGGGAGTCAGTTATATCATTTCCATAATGATCTTTCATTACGAAATAAGAGGCCTTGCCGGTATACGGATCGAATCTTGTGACTCCGGGGCAATCATGTCTCAGCCACACGGCCGAGCCACTGTCGACATGCACTTCCTCAATCCTGTCTGACTTAATGCCACGACACCTTGACGCAGTAAATCTCGTCACCTCATCATTCAAGACCGACCACACAAAGAATCCGTCACTTGCCGTACCCACAAACAGGTCATCATTCTTCAGGTGACGTATGAACTTCACAGAAGAAGAGGTCGGAAATTCCTTTATGGAGAAACGGCCTCCGGACCATTTCCAGACGCTGCCTCGCCCCGATGCGAAAAATATGGTTCCGTCAGACTCATAAGCATCATGGAATGACATGCCGGACTCTCCGGCAGGAGCCACAAAGAATGATTCCGGTGCAGCATCACCGGATCTCCACCTGTACATTCCGTTCATGGTCAATATCCAGACATATCCGTCATTGTCCTGATATACCTTACGCACTTCACCCACAGAATCCATCCCATACCGCTCATAGAAACTGGACGTCGTCAGTATCAAAGTCTCCCTGTCTGTAGAGATATGGTACAGTTCCCCTTCGGTTGTCGTGACCCAGACATCACCGGTCTGCATCATATACACATCATCCACATTATTGAACGGCAGAGATTCGAATCTTTCAGAGGACGGATCGAACCGGAACAGTTTGCCATCATAATTCTGCACCCATATGTATCCATGGCAATCTGTCAGAATGAGGTCCATACGATTGTTGTTCAGGTCGACATTGTCCCCGGGATGCGCCTTGTAATTCTTGAATGTGTATCCGTCAAATTTATAGAGGCCGTCCCAGGTAGCAAACCACATCAATCCCTTATTGTCCTGACACATGCTTCTGACCGTCTTCTGGGACAATCCATGCTCAGAGGTGTATCTCGTAAATGTATGTGAAGGCTGAGCGCCAAGCAACACATTGAACATCAAGAATATATACAGCAGAACAGATATCTTTTTCATTATTTATGACTCCTAAATCACTATAATTTCAAACTACCGTTAAAAAACAATCTAATATAGTGAATATTAATGAGAAATCACATAATTTTCTCAACAAAAAACGCATGATCATTCCGCAATGAAACAACGGGCGAGTCTGGCGGCAGATTCCGGTGGCAGGATGCCTGCAGAGGCAAGGCCGGAGACTGTCCGGGCAGACTTCGGATTGTTGTCACGATAGAGGACGATGGCCTTCGCCGTCTCGTAGTTCCGGATGTACGGATGCAGTCTGAGAGAATCGGCAGGCAAGGTCCATAAAGGGTATGGGGTCACATATGCGGAATCCACCGTGACGAGGTCGCTCAAGGCATCGAATTTCTCCTGATCGAACCTGTAGATATCCATCAGTTGCTCCTTGTACGAATAGCCGTGCAAGGCTTTTCTATGTTCCAGAATCTTCGTGGCAAACCACCCTCCGATACCCGGAAGGGCGTCGAATGCTGCAGAATCCGCAATATTCAGGTCCACCAACGGAATGTCTATGAAAGATTCAAGTCTCCGATAGACGCTGTCCGCGACCACGAAAGATCTGGCAAAATCATCCTTTCTCCTGAATCGTCCGCCTTTCTTTCGATAGTTATCTATGGATTCCGCCTGTTTCATCGAGAATCCCAGACGGCACAGGTCATCTACGGAAACAGTATTGGGATCGAACCTGAAACTTTCGACCTTGGGACGCGGGGCTTTGCGCCGGATAGCATCAGCGCGGGATGAATGGACCGAATTGTGCCTTTCCGTCTTCAGGACCCTGCGGCTTTCGGAGCCGTTCTGGATTTCCGACGTTTTCTCGACATAGACATAGACCGTATCCGGCTCATCCCGTCCTGCGGCAATCCTGGTGACTGACGCATGATGGATGAACAATGCGGTCTGATACCCGATGACAAGGAAAACCAATGCCACCACACCCATGACAAAGGACTCCGACGGCCCTTCCTTCTTTTCTCTTACATTCATACCATTTCAAAATAAAGACAGATACCTGTCTGAAAACAAGTATCTGTCGCAAGGTCATGTCCTTTTGCAAAGGTATGAGTCTGATACGGAAAATCAAGAATTTTCTTCTTCATCAATGAAAGTTTTTCCGTTTTTATATGTCTTTTTCTTTTTTTTAGTCTCTTCAGCACCGGCAACGATGATGACAATCTCCCCTTTCGGCTCATGTTCACGGTACCATGCCGCCACTTCCGTCAATGTACCTCGCCTGTGTTCCTCGAATTTCTTCGAGATTTCACGCGCCACAGAACACTCCCTTTCAGGACCGAAGAATTCGGCTAACTGTTCCAAGGTCTTGACCAGACGGTAAGGGGATTCGTAGAATATCAGAGTACGCGTTTCCTCCGTCAGTTCGGTCAGACGGGTCTGGCGGCCTTTCTTCTGAGGCAGAAAACCCTCGAAGCAGAAACGGTCGCAAGGATAACCGGACGAAACAAGGGCAGGCACAAAGGCAGTAGCACCAGGCAGTGTCTGGACTTCAATCCCTTCCTGCACACATGTACGCACCAGAAGGAAGCCTGGATCTGAAATTCCAGGAGTGCCGGCATCACTGATAAGAGCCACATTGAGTCCGGAAAGTATCCTCTCCTTGATCATCGACGCGGTCTTGTGCTCATTGAACTTGTGATGAGACTCCAGACGTCCCTTTATTTCATAATGCTTCAGAAGGACAGAACTGGTCCTGGTATCTTCCGCGAGAATGAGGTCTGCCTCCTTCAGGACACGTATGGCCCTGAAAGTCATGTCTTCGAGATTTCCGACCGGAGTCGGCACTATATACAGGATACCCGCCATATTACCTTATTCTGCGACGTACAGCCATCATGAAACGGTAAACCACATCGGAATCCAGATCCCAATCCGGATGTTCTGTGACAGCGAACTGCACCACCTCGTCCAGGGAGGTCATCTGATTGATCCTGGTAAGAGCGTCCTGGAAGGCCATCGGATCCTCATTGAAAAGGTAGTTGATGAAGAATATCCTGTCATTCAGAGAGATGGCGCTGCGGATATCCTTCACCTGAGTGCCAGACATATCAGTCCTCCATGCCTGCTTTGCAGTCATGGCATCTATGACGGCCTGCTTTGGCGCAGGTACTGTTTCATTAACTGGAACAGGGGCAGGCTCCGCCTCCAATATCAGTTCCGGCTCCGATTCAGGGGCAGGCTCCGGATCGGGTTCCGATTCCGGTTCTTCTGCAAACGGAAGGTCGTCATCGTCGATTACCTCATCGACAGATACTTCTTCTACCGGTACGACTACTTCCGGTTCCGTAGCAGGTACATCAATCACCGGAATATCCAGAACCACCGGTTCCTCTTCAACAGATTCCTCTTCAACAGATTCCTCGACTACAGGTCCTTCAGTCACAGGCTCTTCCACCACCGGTCCATCTTCGGCAGGAAGGTCGATATCCGGTGCGACAAAATCAATGTCCAGGTCTATAGGCACCATGTCAATCTCCTGAGGATCAAACTCCTGCTGCAGTTCTGCCATCTTGGCATCAAGCATTTCCAACTGGCGTCTGATAGAAGACATCATGGACTTTATTTCCGATAAAATCTGCTGCTCTCTATTTTCCATAAAGCAATATTTGTCTATATTTGCGGTTCAATCGTACAAAATTAAGGAAATGTTTTTAGAAAGTGCAAAAAAAGCAGGTTCAATTGAAGTAATCTGCGGATCAATGTTTTCAGGAAAGACAGAAGAACTCATCAGAAGGATGAAAAGGGCTCAGTTTGCAAAGCAGAAAGTGGAGATCTACAAGCCTTGCATCGATGTGAGATATTCAGAAGACGAGGTCGTTTCGCACGATTCGCACAGCATTCCTTCCACACCGATAGAATCCCCTGCAAGTATGCTTCTTCTTTCAAGCGAAGTGGAGGTTGTCGGCATTGACGAGGCACAGTTCTTTGATGATACGATTGTTGAAGTAGTCCAGACACTGGCCAACAGAGGCGTCAGGGTGATTATCGCAGGTCTTGACACAGATTTCATGGGCAAGCCTTTCGGACCGATGCCCGCACTTATGGCTGTCGCAGAAGACATCCAGAAGGTACACGCGATCTGCGTGAAATGCGGAAGCCCGGCAAATCATTCGCACAGGCTTTCAGCCAGCGACCAACTCGTTGTTCTGGGAGAAAAAGACATCTACGAACCTCTGTGCCGCCACTGCTACAACGCAGCGATGCAGACAGAGAAACAGTAACAAGAAATCAGATTTCATCTACTTTTCCACAATCCTCCATACCGAACCAGGTATGGAGTTTTTGTCTTGCATTATGCTTCACAGCAGGAGTGACATTGTCATAGACAGCCTTGATGCATGCTGCCAAGGCTGCCATGTCATCAGTATAGCCTAAGGCAGGCAAAAGGTCCGGCACAAGATCAAAAGGAAGGATAAAATAGCCCAATGTACCTATTATCAAAGCCTTATGACGCTTGGGAGTATTCTTATCCGCAAGAACATAATACAGAATCAGGACTAAATGGACGGCCTTGATGCCGGCTTTCCTGAAAGTCTTCCCTATCTTGGACAGAAGCCTTGAATCAGAATAATGCTTCTGATACTTCTCAATATTTCTCGGGACAAGAGGGTTCATGATCAGAACAATGTAGGATGATTATCATCGAGTTCGGAAAGGACCTTTTCCATGATGGCCTTTCTGAAAAGGGCAGCCTTGGCATCGACCCTGAACTTCTCACAATATTGAGAGATTGCAGCCATCTCACTGTCATTCAGATAGATGACCTGCCTGTGCTTGCGCACAAGGGATGCCTTCTGCTTTTTCAGATATTCAGGATCTATGCCTGATGTGTTATTTTTCTTCTTCCTGGCCACGTGAAAAGTGATTCCTTTGATTAACTTTTCGACAAAGTTAGCATTTTTATTACATATTATTGTTATCTTTGCATCTATTATGAACAAAAAGGGATATAATATATTTGTCAGTTTTGTCCGACTTTAGGAGGGGCTCTCGAAGCAATTCCCTCCCAATTGCAATTGACAATCTCGGTTTGTCTTGCCGTTAGGATCCCTATCGACTTCCCTCTCAGAGGGCAATCCGCAATACTTAACAAATCAATCGAATTAGACATCCATGCACATAGATGTATTGGTGGCTGATGCAAGCCACGCAATGTACGCAGATGAAATCTGCGAGGAAATCCTTATTTCCGCGAGGGAAAGAGGAACAGGTATAGCAAGAAGAACACCCGAATATATCACTGACAAGATGCTTGCAGGAAAGGCTGTCATCGCCATTTCAGAAGATGGCAGGTTCGCAGGATTCTCTTACATAGAGACCTGGGGTGGAAAGGAGTATGTCGCAAACTCAGGACTCATAGTTGCTCACAACTTCCGCGGTCTGGGTCTTGCGATGAGGATAAAGAGACGCATCTTCGAACTCTCGAGAGAGAAATTCCCGAATGCTAAGATATTCAGCATCACCACGGGAGCAGCAGTCATGAAGATGAACTACGAACTCGGATTCAGACCTGTCACCTTCGCCGCCCTTACGGACGATCCGGAATTCTGGAAAGGTTGCCAGGGATGCAGGAACTACCAGATCCTCGAAGCAAATGACCACAGGCTCTGCCTCTGTACTGGCCTTCTTTATGATCCGAAGGAGCACATCGAGGTCCTCAATCCGGCCCATCCGGAAATCCCGAACCTGAAGGACGGGGAACAGAAATCAATGAATAATGATAAAAACATATAACATAATGAACAACAAGGTAGTACTCGCCTTCAGCGGCGGTCTGGACACATCCTTCTGTGTCCCATATCTCAAGGAAAAAGGTTATGAAGTCCATACTGTGATGGTCAATACCGGCGGCTTTTCAGCAGAGGAGGAAAAGACCATTGAGAAACGTGCCATGACACTCGGTGCGGCATCACATACGAATGTGAATGCTGTAGACACATACTACAGCAAAGGAATAAAGTATCTCATCTACGGCAACATCCTGAAGAATGCCACATATCCACTATCAGTCAGTTCAGAGAGGGTCTTCCAGGCTCTGGAGGTTCTGAATCATGTAAAGAAGATAGGTGCAGGAGCAGTGGCACACGGCAGTACAGGAGCGGGCAACGACCAGGTCAGGTTCGACATCGTCTTCGAGATTCTGGCACCTGAAGTCGAGATCATCGCCCCTGTCCGTGACGAAGGATTCACCCGTCAGTTCGAGATCGATTTCCTCCAGAAACATGGTTTTGACTTCTCGTGGGAAAAGGCCAAATACTCTATAAACCAAGGACTTTGGGGCACCAGCATCGGAGGTGTAGAGACTCTTTCATCTGACGGATACCTTCCTGAAGAAGCATATCCGACAAAGGTGACAAAGAACGAACCCGAGCATATAAAGATAGGATTCCGCAAAGGTGAGCCTGTGTCGTTCAACGGCGTGGAGATGAGTCCGGTCGATGTAATCAAGGCCGTGCGCGACGCTGCCGGTCCATTCGGAATAGGCCGCGACATCCATATCGGCGACACCATCATCGGCATCAAGGGACGTGTAGGCTTTGAGGCGGCTGCTCCTCTTATCATCGTCAAGGCACATCATCTCCTCGAGAAGCATACCTTGACAAAAGGCCAGTTGTACTGGAAAGACCAGATCGCTTGCTGGTACGGCCAGCAGATGCACGAGGCGATGTACCTGGACCCTGTCTGCAGGGACATGGAGGCTATGATGGACAGCATCGAGCAACATGTTACAGGAGAGGTGGAAGTGGCATTGATGCCTTATCATTTCTCTGTTCTGGGATGCACCAGTGAGCATGACCTGATGAGTTCGAAATTCGGTGCATACGGTGAGGTCAACAAGTCATATACCGGTCGCGATGTCGTGGGATTCACCAAGGTGATTGCCAATCCTTTGAAGATCTATTATTCTGTAAATTCTGAAGTAAAATAGTCGTTATTGCAGGGTGAGGGTGGAAAAACTAAATCCCTCCCACTCCTACGGAGCGGGCCCCTCCCGTTCACAAGGCCACGGGCGGCCATGGTTTTTCCACCCTCACCCTGCAATAGTTACCAGAACTAATTTGATTATGGATAAAAAGATCAGTGTGGCGATTGCCGGAGGCACCGGATATACCGGAGGAGAACTGTTCAGGATCCTTCTGAACCATCCGGATGTGGAGATTGTGGCGGCGACCACGACTTCTTCAGAGGGCACGCCTGTGGCATCTGTCCATCGGGACCTCATCGGCGAGACAGACCTATGTTTCGGCAAGGAACTGAACGACCCGGATGTGATATTCCTATGTCTCGGACATGGGATTTCACGTCAGTTCGTGGATACTCATGAGATAAAGCCGGAATGCCGGATCATCGACCTTGGGAACGATTTCCGTCTGGACGGAGATTATGCTGGAAGGCATTTTGTCTACGGCCTGTGCGAAAGTGCCCGTGAAGAAGTGAAGTCAGCGCACGATGTGGCGAATCCTGGATGCTTTGCCACTGCCATCCAACTGGCGGTCCTGCCGCTTGCTGCCGCAAGTCTGATCAATGACGAGATACATGTGACTGCTATCACGGGGTCGACCGGTGCGGGCAAGAAGCCTGTAGAGACGACTCATTTCAGTTATCGCAGTGACAATATTTCGATATAC
>JAFVHZ010000180.1 GCA_017474265.1 Bacteroidales bacterium
ATTGACGACGGCTCGACCGACAAGACTGGCAGCATTGCCGATAAGGCAGCATCGGAACATGATATAATAACTGTATGTCATCAGACCAACAAAGGGCTGAGCGAGGCCAGGAACAAGGGTATGGAACTCGCGCAGGGAGAATATATCATGTTTGTAGACAGCGACGACCTTCTGGTCAAGGACAGTACAATGCAATTGGTTGAGACATGTGAGAAGGACAATCTTGACATACTCCAGTTCGGTGCGGCAGACATGAGCGGAGACGGTCATATCAGGAGAATGACTTATCCAGAAGCAGGGCGTATTTCGGAAGGCAAGGAACTTCTCATGCGCAAGATACAGGTATGTGCCCCCTTTGCCATATACAGGCGCAGATTCCTGACAGACAACACATTGAACTTCCACCCGGGCATATATCATGAGGATGATGAATTCAAGACCAGGGCATTCTATCAGGCCTCAAGAGTTGGGGCTGTAAATGATATCGTTTACCTTGTCAGACCTGCGGAAGGCTCCATTACCCGAAGAGTTCATTCCAAGAAGACCTATGACGGACTTACGGTAATGGAAAGTCTGGCAGGATTTGCAGAAGATAAGACAGACGACCGATACAGAAGCGGAATCTATCTTCAAATCGCCCATACATTCAACTGGTGCCTGCAGGAAATGACTCTCCTTCCATCTGAAGAGGCAGCCTTGCTGAGTAAGGAAATAAGGAACAGAAGCCACCTTATCGATTATCTGCGCAACTCTCCTTCACTGCTGCACAGGATCGAAGGATTTTTGATGGGCATATTCCCCGGCAATGCTCTAGCAATATATAAGATTCTGAAATTCCTGCACTTCAGCAAAAAGCACAGGTAGAAAGTTGATTACAGACGCTCAGGACGGCAATGAGTGAAAATCCATGATGTAAACCTGTAATAGGCCATCGAGAGACGCGTCCAGCCTATCTTGTACAACATCACATTCACGAACTGTCCGATCCTTACATTGAAAACACTCAATCCCTTATCCGCATCCATGAAGTCATAAAGAGTCCTGAGGGTTTCATCCGTAAGCATTTCTGACCTTCGTATCGTAAAAATCCTCAATATCCTGAATACGAAACGACCGATCAGATCCTTATGATATAGATTGGCAAGTGCCTTGCTTTCCGGACATTTATCTTTATACCTACCTATCAGTCCGGCATAACGTGGAAGCAGTATCATCAATTGAGATATATGTCTGTCAGACATGATGTCGCTTCCCAATGAACCGCTCCGCACATGATAATTGTATACGGGCTTCTGCACTACGGCGATTCTTCCGGCATGGACGAGAAAGGAGTTCACGAACAGCATGTCTTCTCCATATGACAAGGATGTGTCATAAAGAAGTCCATAGCGGACTATCGTTTTTCTTGAATAGAGTTTAGCCCATGGCGTATTGAGATAGACTCCGTTCCTCGCTATATTCATATCAAAGAATGAGGCTATCGTATCTTCGTCAAAGAAGGTACCTGCAGGAGTCCTTCTAAGATAGAGGACATCATCCGAAAACATATCAAAGCCTCCTAGGACAAAGTCAGCACGGTCAGATGCCGCCTCGTACAGATCGGTCATGGCCTCACGAGGAAGAGCATCATCGGAATCGACAAACATAAGGTATTCTCCCTTAGCGACATTGATACCTGCATTTCTTGCAGAACTGACTCCTCCGTTCGCTTTATGTATCGTCCTGAAACGGGCATCCGTCGAAGAATATCGGTCACATATAAAAGGAGACGAATCCGTGCTTCCGTCATCGACCAGAATCACTTCATATGAGGAGAAATCCTGCGACAGGATGCTCTTCAGACATCTGTCCAGATAATCTTCCGCATTATAAACGGGGATTATTACACTTATCGCTACCTTATTCATACTCTTGTTCACAACGACTTCATGAGGAATGCCATAGACTCCCCTCTTTTCTGTTCCAATATCTCATCGACCGCTCTCCAGTCGGGATCATTCATATAATATTCACCGTCATCCTCAGGATCAAGACCATGCACAAGCCTGTCATCCAGTCCGAACGACTCCAGGAGCGAGACGATACGGCTCATTCCCCTATGAGGGTTGCCCAAGACAATGAAAGGCTTATGGAAAAGTATAGCCAGTACACATGCGTGGAAGGAATCGGTCACAACGAACTCAGCATCTTCAAAACATGCGATCCAGTCTTCCATCGGAGGCACTACCCTGTCCTTCAGAGGTATTGAATTGTCGCGTGGGGCAACAGAGGCATCATGCATTCCACCAATGAACCAGGACCTTACCCGCTCTGCTATCGCAGTCTTCTCCGGTTTTGGATCAAGAATATATTTCAATGCCTTGCCTTTACATATACGTCTGGTTGATTTTGAGGCTACCTTCCGGTAGTCATCTGCGTCCAACAGCAGGACAGGGTCCAGGACCAGCCTCGCCCTTTCATAGTCCAGCCACTCGTCACAAATGTTCACCGCATCCTTTTCCCGCACCGAGACTGCGTCAAATCGTTTCAAAAGCCTCGAGCACCGTTCAAGTTGTTCATATGTGAACTCCAATTGGCCTGTGCCGAAGGATGCAGCATATGCAATACGCTTTACATTCCATCTGGATGTGAAATCCAGAAATGCGTCTTCAATCCTGCCGAAATACTTAGGACGCCACACCTGGTCACTGCCTACTACAAAAGCATCGTATTCTCCCGACCGGATGTCAGAATAATCATCGACCAATCTCGGTCCTATGCTGGAATCTATGAAACGAGAGACTTGAGCGGCGACGACAGGATGCTCCTTCACCAGTCTCTTCTCCCTGAATATTTCCGGTCCCTTCCCACGTGACATAACATTCAAGACCATCCTTTTTGCATAAACCAGAGGCATCTTCCACTTAGGCGGAAACACGACCTTCACCTTCCGGTCAATCACATCTGTTTCATGGCCAAGGTCCATAAGAACTTTCCTCAGAGCATATGCCTGAAGAATTCCGCCATAGTTGGTATGGAGCGGCAAAGTAATTACTGCAATCCTCATCTTATGATCTTCTTCTTGATTCCAGACATGAACGTATGTACCTTTTCATATATAATCCTCACCATCGACTTACACACGACATAGGAATTCATATATCCTATAATATCCTTTGAAGAATGGATTCCTTTGAAGAATTCCTCCCTTTTCTCAGGAATCTTCACATCAGCAGCAAATCCGGAATTCCGTTTGACAGCAGTTTCCTTATCAACAGCAAGAACCCTCAAGCCATCCTTAACCAGAGATTCAAACAACCGTTGTCCTACTGCTGTATTCACCAGGACAAGTGACGTACCACGGTCATCATCAAACTCAGGTGCCGCTTCGGATACATTCCACAGATCACCCAAGGTGATGTCACTCCCGCTCCGACCCTTTCTGGCAGGACATGAATAGCATGAAGGGCGCAAAGTCATATCCTGAAGGAACAGAGCCATATATGGATCTGACATATTGGAAACATGACGGCTGTACAGTCCGTCTTCTGTCTGAATATCGAACTTCACCCCATAATGCCGCCAACTTTTCGAACTGTCACGAAAAGATACATCACGCAAGCGTCCCCCGAAACGCCTTTCAAGCGCTGAGACATATTTCTCCCACAGGCCCGGAGCCGGCACTCCATGGCAGGCAATATCAACAGTGATCAGCCCTTCCTTCCTTTCTCCAAGAAAATCATGCAGTCCCGCTATCTGGCATGGAGTACCGGCAAAAAGGACATGCCCTCCATCCTTCAACAGATCCCTGACTTCCTCAAATACGGCATACGGGTCACTCTGCACATATTTTGACCCTTTCAATCTCTCAAGTCCGTCAACATCCGTCACATCGACATGCCCGACAGTCATGTCCTCCATGAATGCCGCCCCATACACGACCCCGCCTTCCTGAATGAATTTTCCTGCAAGCATCGGGAACAGTCCTCCGGATGAACATCCTTCCATATCTGCCTCCGATCTTGCTGCAAAGGCTGCGAGAGGGGCCGATTCAGAACGAGGATTAAGAACAGGACATACCGTTTCACATTTTCCGCAATTGATGCATATGTCGGGATTGGCAACAGGATAGTCGAATCCCTCCCTGTCACGACGCATCACAATGCACTGCACAGGGCAGGCATTGACACAGGCTGTACAACCGCAGCAAAGAGATTTATCCGTTATCCTTATCATTCCTTCTGATTTTATTCATTACCGTTTGCCGGACCCATTGTCTCTCGTCTGCAGTCAATCCTAGAAGCCATATTACAAAAGAAGACCAAACAAGGCATAAACCGGCACTTAGAAGAAAACCGGCAAAACCTGCAGGCTTCACCAAATCTGTCAGTATCGGAAGCACCAAAGAGCCGCAAAGGGCCTTGAACAAGGCTGTTCCCCAGACTTCATCCAGAAACTTCCAGACAGGAAATCCCGTCGCCTTTCCGAGCATTGTGAGTCTTGCAAAAAGACATATCTGTGAAATCACTATTGCAACGACTACGGTCACTTCCGGTGCAGCGCCAAGTTTGAGGCACAGATATGACACAGGGACATTCATGAGTTGGATTCCTCCTACCACAATCTGATAGTTCCTGATGTTTCCGGTAGCCAGCATTGCAGTTATCATAGGATTGGAGAGAGATTCACTCAATGCAAAGACAAGGAACAGACGCACAAAGGATGCAGCATGTTCCGGCACATCCTTCAGCCACACTCCCAGCAGAAAGTCCGCATTGAAGAATATCGGAAGTGCAATCAGAAGAAGCAGACAGAAGGAAAGTCTTGACGATTTCCGCACAAGGGTATACATATACTCATGCTCGGACGAAGCATATGATTTCGTGATCTGAGGATTGACGGCCGTCATGAAATTGGTGACGAATCCCTGCACGGCACCGTTGAGTTGGACCGCGACCCCGCGGGCCGCATTCACTGCTGGACCAGAGAAAAGATTGACAAGGATATTGCCTCCCTGGTCACGCAGAACTCCTGACGCCACACCGATGAAGTTCCAGCCTGCAAATGAGAACATCTCTCTGATCAGACCAGAGTCCATTACCGGACGGTATCTGCACTCTTCAAAGTGTCTCCGGCAATATATGCCGTATGCAATTCTTACCGCAATCACCACTCCGGCCATCAATGCGGAATACATGACCAGACGGTCATCTGAAGAATGGAGGATCAGCAGTGCGGTCACAAAACGAAGGACTCCGTCCAGGATACCGATGTATGCATATGCGGACATCTTCTCATGTGCCGTGATGGAAGCCATCTGCGGCACACTCATCAGATTGACGACAAATGCAAGAAGAGAAAACTGCAGGACCCACTTCGCTGCAGGAATCCTGTCTGGATCAATGGTCATCTTGTTCTCGATGAACCATAGGCCTGCTGGTTCTGCAAGGACAATGACGATGACTGCCAGTATGACCTGAATGGTCACTGCGGTCGAATAGACCTTGTTCAGTTCAGCGTCAGGACCTTTGCCCATCTCAAAGGTTATGAATCTGGAGACTGCAGAATTGAGCGCACCGGAAATGATGGTGAACATGGCCACCACTCCCCCTATGACATTGTATATTCCGAAATCATTTTCGCCCAGTGCAGACAGGACGATTCTGGACGTGAAGAGACCGAGGAACATCATGAAAAGCATCCTGACATAAAGCACCAGGGTGTTCTTCGCTATACGGCGGCTCTTATGAAAATCTGTCTCCATCTGATCCGTTCAATTAAACAACAAAATTAACAATATTTTTAGATTTCTCCACTTCGGTCAAGGGCATACGGGTGAAATGACACTTATTTTTGGCTATATCAGAAATAATTGCTAAATTAGTCGCAGATATGAATCACTAAACACTAAACGGATATGGTTAGATATTGTGTAATGTGGAAGTTCAAGCCATCAGATGGCAAGACTCCAAAGGAACTCGCGGAAGATGTCAAGGAAAAATATGAGTCCCTCCTGGGACTCGTGCCTGGTCTGCAAAGCATCGAAATAGGAATCAACCGCAATGACGGTAAGTCATCTTACGATGCAGTCATGGTTGCAGACTTCGAAAGTTGGGAAGCACTCGCGGCCTACAAGGCAGACACCATGAGGGACAACGTGATAGAATACGTAAAGACCATCGCGGAAGTACGCGCAAAGGTTGAATACGAAAGATAGGATCTATTCATCAAATAATACAGCCTCTGAACTTCGGTTCAGAGGCTGTATTCATTTATTTCTGCTGTCGATCCATATCCATAGACGCCACATCAGCCATCCCCAGGCGATGAAAAGGCACACATGCACCCATACGGGAGTCTTGGCCTGATATGCATCTTCAGGCAGGACCTTGTCGAAATCAGGGATATCCACATAATAATAAGCGCCACCTCCGAAATCATATCCTTCCACCAGACCCAACCTGTTTACCATCACATAAACAGCACATAAGACTACAGTCACCGCCATTATGACGGTGACTATCTTGAATATGAGATTCTTATTTGACATCTTCTACCGGATGAGCAGCAGGCTGGGCAACCACAAGTTCCTGCTTAGCCTTGATCTTATCCTCCTTATGTGTGAAAGTCTTGATGTCCGGTTGAGGGAATATCTTACCGGAAAGAAGAATCCATACGACAGCGAATGTCAGTATGATATTGAAAGTCTGTCCTATGATATACAGCCAAAGCACCTTTCCCCCCTGCATGCTCTTGACAATCTTCTTGAAATTAGTGTCAAGACCTATAGATGTGAAGGCCAGCACAAATGCCCAATCCTTGAAACCGCCAAGCACCTTGTTGATGGCACCTGTCTTCTCTGCACCGACTGCCGGCACGAAAATCACGGAAGCAACTATTGAAGCGGCAATGAATCCTAGTATGAATTTAGGGAAACGATTCCAGATCTCGACAGCCTTCACTTCAGACTTGCCGGTCTTGTCGACCTTTCTCGCAAAGAATATAGCGACAAAGAATGCGATGAAGCCGATGAGGATATTCTGAATCATCTTGACAAGCGAAGCCACCTGTTCGGCTTCAGGTCCGAGTGCACTTCCTGCCAGTACGACGGCACCGGTAGAATCCACAGTACCACCGATGAGGGCACCACCCATGATCTGCCCCATTCCTGTCCATTCTATTATCATCGGTTCAAAGACCATCATGATGATGGTAAAGATGATGGAGATGGAAATCGCCACAGAAAGATCTTCCTTCTTTGCACCCGAAGCGGCTCCGGTAGCAATCGCTGCAGAGGTTCCGCACACGGATGTTGCGGCTGATAGAGTGATGAGCAGAGGCTTGTTCTTTATCTTCAGGATCCTGTTGCCAAACCACCACATGAATATGATGACCACAGGAGTGACACCCCATGCGATGCCGAGTCCGTAAAGACCAAACTTCGCAATGTTGGAGAACAATATCGAAAATCCGAATATTACAAGGCCGGTCTTGATATAGAACTCAGTACGGATTGCTGGCTTGAGCCATTTAGGCACTCCTACTGTGTTGGCAATAAGCAGACCGATCAAAAGAGCCCAGAAAGCCCATTCAAGATATCTTTTAAGGGTAAACTCGGCACTGACCATCCTCACTACGACTGCAATGACGAACAAAATCAGAAAGGCCGGTATGAAATTGCGTAGTTTCTCTCCCTGAAGTTTGACACCGGCACCGAACAGGACACCGAGAATCAGGACAGTCTTTATACACTTCCACCAGAAGTCCCATGAGGACAACTGTTCTCCCAGAGGTACTGTCTTCGCTGCATCTGCAGACGAAAGGGCCTCACCGATAGTCCATGTGCTGAACTTCAATGTAGAGAAGTCAAACCATCCAGTAAGTACAGCAATACACCCTAAGGCAATCACAATTGCACCTATCCACACTGAGAGCCAGTCTTCAGTATGAAGCAGATTTGAAATTCTTCTTTTATCATTCATATGATTCAGGTTTTAGTATCTATTTAATAGGTTATTAAATAATATGCAAAATAAACGATGTTTTCCTAAAAAAGCAAGAAAAACACCGTTTACAGGTTACTTGCTGAACTTCGCTGTATGCTCAGCAATAAGTTCAGCGTCATCAAAATAGTCGATTCTCATTGCCTTACGAACATCGGCCAAGGTCTTTGCAGCCTCTGCACGGGCCACTTCTGAACCATTGCGGAGAATTTCATAGACCTGAGGTATATTCTGCTCATAATGGGCGCGTCTTTCACGGATAGGCTGAAGAATATCCTCCATGATATTGAAGAGGAACTTCTTGCATGTACCGTCACCGAGACCACCGCGGCGATAGTGTTCCTTCATCGCATCGAGGTTTTCGTATTCAGGAAGGAACCTGGCGAAATGCTCAGGTGTGCTGAAAGCATCAAGATATGTGAAGACGACATTTCCTTCGACATGTCCGGGATCCGTAATCTGGAGATGCTCCGGATCGGTATACATGCTGTTGACCTTCTTCTTGATTTCCTTCGAGGTATCTGAAAGATATATGCAGTTGCCAAGTGACTTGCTCATCTTTGCCTTGCCGTCAGTACCCGGGAGACGGCAGCATGCGGCATTCTCCGGAAGCATCATCTCCGGAGTTACAAGAGTCTCACCATAGACAGCATTGAACTTATGCACTATCTCACGTGTCTGCTCGATCATCGGAGCCTGATCCACACCTACCGGCACTGTGGTGGCACGGAAAGCGGTGATGTCGGAAGCCTGACTGATAGGGTAAGTGAAGAATCCGACAGGAATTCCCTTCTTGTTCTGATTCTCTTCCTCATCGTTGTCAGAAAAGCCCCTCAGGACGATTTCCTGCTTTACGGTAGGATTGCGCTGAAGTCTCTGGACTGTAACCAGATTCATATAATAGAAAGCAAGTTCGCAAAGTTCCGGCACCTGTGACTGGATGAAGATAGTCACCTTCTCAGGATCCAGGCCGGCAGAAAGATAGTCAAGAGCCACTTCGATGATGTTCTGACGCACCTTCTCCGGATTGTCAGCATTATCTGTCAACGCCTGAGCGTCAGCAATCATTATGAAAATCTTCTCAAACTCTCCGGAATTCTGAAGTTCTACCCTACGCTTGAGAGAACCGACATAGTGTCCGAGATGGAGTTTACCCGTAGGACGGTCACCCGTCAATATCACTTTTCCCATAGTTTTCATGTATATTGATTATTCTACAAACACAGCCTCGAAGACATCAGCATTACCGACGATCTCAACCTTGGCTGCATTTCCTTTTATTTCAAACTCAAAATATGACGTTGATACCGGATACTCGGCAACATATGTTCCGTCAGGCAACATCTGACGCACATAGATTTCAGCACCTGCAAGATCTTTCATAAGCAGGTGGCATGCCGAAGCACCAGATGGCACATCCAAAGACATCAACCCGCCGGTAGGAGTAAATGTGAAAGGATTCTCATCAGTGCAGAATGCATCCGGAGATACAGGATTGATCTGGAACGAACGGATGACGGTCCAACTGGTCTTCTCGGAAGCAAGTTTCCTCATCCTGACATATCTAGCCATCACGGGTTCGCCTTTCCATGATATCTCATACTGTCCTTTGACAGGACCTGTAAGAGAGGTCCAGTCCTTGCCGTCTGCCGAAGCCTCCACCAGAGCATGGTCAAAGAAGTCATTGTCATCATATGACTTCTTTCCCTGAAGTATCTGCACCTCGCTTACCGGACGGACTCCACCCAAGTCAACTCCTATCCAATGGCCTTCCCTCTGCGAGTAGCCTGAATTATAGAAGGTAGCCTCATCGTAATCGAACATCAGTTTGTTCTGGGTAGTATAGAGGGTCGGATAAGATCCCAGCCCCTGAGGATACAGCGGAGCCTTGCCGGTAACCTTACGGTAGAAGGCAGCAGCCATATCATCCATGATGTTCTCGTAGAAAGGCTGAAGTTTCAATGTACCGGACTTATGTGCGTTGTATGCATCTATATCTTCCTGTGTCATCAGATTGGCTGCATAGAGATTCCAGAATCCTGCCAGATCGCCGTCCTGATATAATTTCAGGGCTTCAAGGGCCTTTACTCCCCTTGTGCCAAGTTTTCCGAATTCGGCAAGCCATGGCTTCAGTTCCTTCAGAAGAAGGGCATTTGTACAACTGTCCATGATGGCTGGTACCTGCTCGATCTTCTTGAATTCAGCCATCAGGGCATCATATTTCTCCGGTGTGCAGTCCTGAAGGGCAAAAGTCTCAGTCTCCCATGATTCGTCCCTTCTGTAGCCAGTCTCTGTGTCACACGAATGGATGGCGAAAGTCCTGTATGCATCCTTCACTTCAGGAGCAAGGTGTTCAAGTCCGCGTTCCCAGTTATCGATAGGATTATACGCTCCTACATTCCATGTATAGTCCGCCACACCGTACAGGGCAAGTTTGGAAGCCTCGCCATGTTCCATAGGATTGCTGACAAGACCACTGAGATCTTCTGACGTCATCTCTCCACTAAGTCCGTATACCGGTCCCTGCATCCGGATATGACGGGCATAATCCGTCACAGGATAGTTC
>JAFVHZ010000181.1 GCA_017474265.1 Bacteroidales bacterium
CAGAACAACCTGCCCGTAATAAGCAGCAACGGGCACAACGGAAAAACATTCGAGAGCGAACGCGAAATACTTTACAGCGTATTGTTCGACATGCGCCGCACAGGGCATACGAATCCCTCCGGATTACCCTTTCCTTTACCCATTCGCACTTCGGCTGGCTTCTTAGTGTAAGGCTTGTCAGGGAAGATTCTGATCCAGATCTTTCCTTCACGCTTCATGTAACGTGACACAGCCTGACGCGCAGCCTCGATCTGATGGCCTGTGAGCCAGCAGTTTTCCAAGGTCTTGATGCCGAAAGAACCAAATGCAAGCTGGTTTCCCCTCTGTGAGAGACCTTTCATGCGGCCTTTCTGCTGCCTTCTGAATTTAGTTTTCTTTGGTTGTAACATTGCTCTATTACTTTAATAAAATATTTCACAATATCCCTAATTAATTGAGTATCAACTGGTTGGGCTGAGTGGTCCTCAATTATTGGGTTGCAAAGGTAGTAAAAATTTTTGAATTACAAATAATATTTGCAAAATATTTCAACATTTTCGACCAAAGTTTTTGATGGCTAAATTGCGCGATTTCATTAAGTTACGAAAGGTGTTGAAATTTTTATCCTCGCATTTTCGACCGACGGCATTCTTGCGTAAATCGACCTCCGGAACTAGTTCCTGAGACGGGCGTCAGGCAGGGATTTTGCAGGTAATTCGGGATTTGCTAAATTTGCACACAAGGAAAATGCAGAAATGACCGGACCGCCACTCCATAGACTCACCATTGCAGCCATGACCCTCGCCCTCCTGCTTTCAGGATGGACGAAGGACTGCAATGCGCAGACGAGGAAGCCTCAGGATATGGAGATCCTGCACTATGTCGTCGAAGGTAAGGATACCATATATATAGACGAAATACGCGCAGCGAAGGTCTTCTCAAAACTTCCAAGACAGAAAGGCCGTGAGTGGCGCAGATATTATCGTCTGGTCCACAACTTCAGCAAGGCCTACCCATATGCTCTGGTCGCGAAGAAACTGGTGACAGAGGCCGACAGCATAATCGCAGCAGACAGACTCAAAGGAGCGAAAAGGGAAAAGTATATCGCAGAGGTCCAGAAGGAACTTTTCGATGTCTTCGAGGGACAGATGCGCAACCTGACTGTAAGCCAGGGAGCCCTGATAATGAAACTTGTCGACAGGGAGATCGGGAAATCATCCTACAACATCATAAAGGACTACAAGAGCGGGATCACAGCCGGGTTCTGGCAGGGCGTGGCCAAGATGTTCGGCTCCGACCTCAAGAAACCGTATGATCCGGAAGGAGAAGATGCAGCAACGGAAGAACTCGTGACTCTGTGGCACGACGGAGACTTCCCCGCCCTGTACTGGTCACTTTTCTGGAAAGACCCTCCTGTAATGCCTATTCCGGAAAAATACCTGTAATCAGCGAAACACATAACGCCCTACAAATCAACAAAATACAGAAAGCCAATCAATTACGATTCACAGTAACGGTTTCTCCGTCAAAGCAGATATATGGAGAAGACTTCATCCAGTCCTTCAACACCAGGAAACGGGCTCCGGAAGGCAGAGTCATATCAACATCGGCATGATAATGTCCGAAAATGAAGTAATCGACATCATGCACGCGGGAGAAATCGTCGGCAAACTTATACAGCGGCTCTTCCTCTCCCCTGAACACATAAGACACATCATGCGCCAGCCTGTTGCCGCGGGACCACCCGTTACCCAGACCGAAGGCTATCCACGGATGCAGAAGGCTGAAAAGGAACTGAGCCACACGATTGTGGAACAAGGCACGCAGAAAACGGTATCCGGACGGAACCGGCCCGAGCCCGTCACCATGACCCAGACAGAATCTGCGGCCGGCAATCTCTACCACATGAGGCTGGACGAGTTTCTTCATTCCCAGTTCCTCAAAATAACTGTAGGTCCAGACATCGTGGTTACCCTGGAAGAAATAGACATTGACCCCCCTGTCCATCAGTTCCGTCAATGCTGCAAATACACGGACATATCCCTTCGGGACCACATGCTTGTATTCATACCAGAAGTCCCAGATATCCCCCAGCAAATACACAGAGGAAGCATCCTCCCTGATGGAATGCAGGAAGTCCACGAACCTGCGTTCGCGGTCGGCAGGGTCCGCTACCTGGAGTCCCAGATGGACATCTGAAACGAAATATGCCTTACCTGAGGTCATGCAAATATGAAGATGCAGAGAGACGCAACGAGACAGTAGAGGGCGAACCACGACAGTTTAGCCTTTCTTACAAGCGCAATCATGACCTTGCATGCAAAAAGTCCGGAAAGGAAGGCCGACACAAAGCCGAGGAGGAGAGGAAGCGCTCCAACCGAAGACGCTCCGAATTCGCCGCCCACGATCTCAAGGAAGGTCTCGCCAAGAATAGGCACAAGCACCATGAGGAACGAGAACTGGGCCATGACTTCCCTCTTCACTCCACAGATGAGTCCCGTAGAGATGGTGGTGCCGGAGCGCGAGAGGCCCGGAACTACAGCGAAAGCCTGGCCGAGACCTACTGCAAAGGCCTGCCAATATGAAATGCCGTTCCTGTATTCATTTGCCGGGAAGATGGATTTCCTGCCCGGACGTGACGCGTAATCAGAGAAGAAGAGAAGCAGGGCGGTCAGAATCAGAGCCACTCCCACCACATAGATGGAACCGAAGAGAGACTCCACCTGATCCTTGAAGAAGACTCCCACGACAAGCACAGGAAGCATCGAAAGGACCATCTTCAGAAGGTAGTCCGTCTGGTCATTGCACACCAGATGCCTCCTTCCCTTTTCATCCTTGGCGATCTTCCAGTCCTTCAGGCCACAGAAGAAGCCTTTGAGAAGGTCCCAGATCTGTCCTCTGAACACTACGATAGTACTCAGGACCGTAGCGGCGTGCACCATGGTGGTGAACAGAAGATCGTCGGTAGTCTCCACTCCGAGAATGACCTTGCCGATTTCAAGATGTCCGCTGCTGCTGACAGGAAGGAACTCCGTAAGTCCCTGAATAAGTCCCAGAAGGACAGCCTCAAACCACTCCATATCTATTTCTCCTTATTTCCCGAAACTTTCATTATCGCCGCCACTTCGATCACGATGCCAAGGATGATCACAATCGGAGCGGCCACCATACGGCGGAAATCAAACATCGCATAATTGAATGTTTCCGGATCCTCTGTTCCGCCTCCTGTCATAAGGATGTAGCCGGACACCATTACCAGAAGTCCTATCAGAAGATATTTCAGACCCTTTGAGGTCATTGCCATTTTTTCGTTGTTTTCCATCATCAATAATATAATTCGTCTTTCTTCAATGATACCAGTTTGTTCACCACGAACCAGGTGCTTGTCAGACAGATGACAAGACCGGACACAAGGACGATGCCGAACACCGTCAGAAGCAGGTCTATCCTGAATATCTCAAACAGCTGCTCGAAGCCGCTCCGCATGAAGTACATCATCACAGTAAGCGCTATGATGGCCACGAAAGCCGCAAATACGCCCTGGAACGCGGCCTGAACCAGGAACGGAGCACGTATGAACGAGCGCGTGGCGCCGACCAGTTTCATCGTATGGATGGTGAACCTACGAGCGAAGACGCTCAGGCGTACCGTGTTGTTTATCAACACAAAGGAGATGAACAGCAGCAGGGCGATGAACACACCGAGCACAAGAGAAATCTTGCTGAGATTTGCATTGAGGGCATCGACAAGAGAAGTCTGATAAACGACCTCATCAACCAGAGGTGACTTGGAAATCTCACTTTTGACGACCTCAAGACTATCCGCCGACACATAATCCGCTTTCAGGGTCACATCGACAGAGGCCGGTATAGGCGAGGTCTCGAACACATCCAGAAAATCCTCTCCAAGCATGTCGGCCATCTCCCTGCGTCCCTGTTCCTTGGACACGAAACGGGTGCTGCGGATAAATTCCGCCTGCTCGAGGTCGGCCTGAAATTCAAGGGCATCCTCCTCAGAGACAGTCTGTTTCATCATCACCGTCACCTGCATGTTCTCCTTGAAATATCTGGAAATACCCTTGGCGTTCACCAGCAGCATCGCAGCAAGACCTACCAGAAGAAGCACAAGGCTGATGCTTATGACGGACGACAGATAGGCATTTGCCAGCCTTCTGCGCATTATCTTATTGTCTGTTTTACTCATACGAACGTCCCAATCGGGCTCAAAGATAGTGATTTTCAAAAATATTTCTTACCTTTGTAGTGATTTTGTCACTAAAAATTGCCATTATGGGAAATTCGGTCAAAAGAGTCCTGTTCGTCAATTCGGAGATATTTCCATATCTTCCGGAGTCGCCTATCGCCAACATCGGAAGATATCTTCCTCAAGGCATTCAGGAAAGGAAGAAGGAGATAAGGTCCTTCATGCCTCGATACGGCTGCATCAATGAAAGAAAGAACCAGTTGCATGAGGTGATCAGACTTTCCGGAATGAACATCATCATCAATGATGTAGACAGGCCTCTTGTGATCAAGGTGGCATCGATTTCCGCTGCCAGAATGCAGGTGTATTTCATCGACAACGAGGACTACTTCCACCGCAAGAGCATATATCACGATGCCGACGGACAATTCTTCAAGGATAACGGCGAAAGAGCCATATTCTTTGCCCGCGGCGTGCTTGAGACCGTCAAGAAACTCAGGTGGGCACCGGACATCATCCACTGTCAGGGATGGATTTCACAGATTCTTCCCGTATACCTGAAGAAGGCGTACATCGACGACCCTATATTCTCCAACAGCAAGATCGTCCTTTCTTTATACGATGACATCCCGTCCGCAGACTTCCCTGCCGATTTCAAGGAAAGGATCCTGTTCGGAGGCGTAACAGAAAAGGACGTGGAACTTCTGGCGGACCCGACTGGCATAAATCTTGCAAAAATGGCGGCCAGCCATGCTGACGGAATCATTTTCGGATCAGCCGGTGTGGCTCAGGAAATTGAAGACTTCTGCAAGGATAGAGGTCTTCCATGCCTGGACTACAACGAAGCATCAATTCAGGACGGATCCTATATTGACGAATACAATAGTTTTTACGACAATTTATAATGAACTTCAACATCCTTGGCAGAGTCAGCCGCCTGGCGGCTATCGGTGCGATACTGCTTGGCTCTGCATCATGCATAACGATCAACGAAGAACTCGGAGAAAGTCTGATTCCTACAGACCAGAAGTGGGACGTATACACCCCAGCCCCCGTCAATCTTCAGAACATACGTCTCCAGATGGCAGACAGCCTTTCGGCATACAGCACATCAAGGTTCACATTCGGCTCGGTCAACGATGCCGTTCTTGGCACAAGCACCAAGAGCACCAGTTTCACACTGGTTCCGGTCTTTGATTCGCTCGACTTAGGAATGAATCCGCAGGTCAGACAGTTTCATCTTACTGCTGTCCGCGACACCTTGTCGACCGTGTATGACAACAACCTGAAGATGATTCAGAACATATTCGTACACGAACTCAAGAAGCCACTGGATTCAACCGTCCTTTACATCGGATCTCTTTCAGACCCGGCAAAACTGGACGAGTTCGTGGATATGAGCAAGACCATCACGGCGGGTATCCCGGTTTATTCAGGAGGAGACTCCTTGTCCTTTGACTTCAGCACAGACTTCGCAAAGCATGTCTTAGATCAGATTGATGCGGCCCAGAAGGCTGCAAAGATGGACAGCGTCGACAATTATGTAAAATATCTTCCTGGCATTTATATCACGACCGACGCTCCGGCAGGTCCCGGAGGACGCATCAACATGTTCAACCTCGGCCTGGAGACGACTTCCGGCTATATAACCGGAAATTACGCAGAACTCAAGATAACTTCCACATACGAAGGAAGGCAGGTGGATACGTCATTCACATTCATGTTCGGTCCAGGCGAATTCATCGAGATCGATGAAGACGGCAACATCCAATACCCGACTCAGTTTGCGTTCAACACAAGCAGACATGATTCGGCCCGGAAATATGAAGGCCAAGGCGTGCAGGCGGAAAGAGACATCCTCATTGAAGGAGGCAGCGGCGTCAAACCGGTGATCAAGGCAGAAGGCATCAGACACATTCTGGATTCGCTTGTTGAGGCGGCCGGTATCCTTGACCCGAGCGAAGTGGTCATCAACAAGGCCACCATCATTCTTCCATATGATGTAAACGGAGACTATGCCCTTCTGGACAAATATCCTCCTGTCCTCAGCCCGACTGTAAGACTTCGCAGCAGCGAGGGCGGATACATCTCTTATGCAGGACTCACAGATTCAAGCATCAGCACCGAGAATCAAGGAAACATAAACAGATCTACAAACATGTATTGCCCTGATATAAGCCACCATGTCCAGGAAATCCTCAAACTGGACCAAAGCGCGGCTGACTATGAGAGCAAGATAGAGAACTATGACATATGGTTCCTTATAATGCACGAGGAGGTCACAAGCACAAACGAGGACTCCAATTACAACGACTATTACAACAACCTCCTGTATAATTCATACTACAACAACATGTATTATGACCCATACGGATACGGATATGGCGGTTATGGCGGATACGGAGGATATGGTTACGGAGGATACGGATATGGAGGCTATGGCGGATACGGGTATGGCAGCAATTACTACAATTACGCCATGATGGCATATTATGCAAGCATGGGCAGTTCATCATCAGACGAGGAAGTGTCAACTGAACTGGACAAGGACAGATACTACTACGCCGTACTTAACGGACCGCAGTCAAACGGCGCCAAGCCGCAGCTGAAGGTGACATTCTCTGCACCTAAGTCTGCAGAATAAGAAAGCCGGCATACGCAACATAAAAGGAGGGCAGGTCGATTGACCAGCCCTCCTTTGCTATTTCAGACAAAATGATTATGCGTTTACCTTGTCCTCAATGTACTTGATAGCATCACCTACAGTAGAAATCTTGTCTCCAGCGTCCTCGTCCGGAATCTCGATATCGAACTTCTTCTCGAAGTCCATGATAAGTTCTACGATGTCAAGTGAATCTGCTCCAAGATCATTAGTGAAGCTAGCTGTTTCAGTAACTTCAGACGCATCAACGCCCAATTTCTCAACGATGATTGCCTTTACGTCTTCTGCGATATTAGCCATAACGTTAAATTTTTAGTTAATAATTAGTATATTAATACACGTATCTTGCGCTAAAACGGTGCAAATTAAATAAAAAAAAACGAGAAATGAAAATTTTGTACCTAAACCCTATCTGCTGAGCCTGAGCCACACTCTGAAACCGTTGATGGAGTTAAGCAGATAGAAAGTCCACATGATGACCATGACACCGGCATGAGCCTCGCCTCTGGACACGCAGATCACCCACATCACTACACTGACAACATTGGTTATTATCCATAGCGCCCACTGTTCCATGAAGGCAAGAGCCATGAGAGCCTGAGCCACAATGCTGAGCACAGTCGTGGTCGAATCCTTGAAAGGCTGGGGGTCTCCAAAATGCTGAAGGACAAAGCCTCCGGCAACGACAGCAACAGCACATCCGATGAAAAGGAAAGCCCTCTGCTTCCATGAGAAACGTCTGGCCTTTACCTGGACTCCCTTTCCCTGAGCCTCCGCCTCCGACATTGCAGCGCCTCTCTTCCGCCATTGCCAGAAACCGACGAACTGCATCGGCACATAATAAAGGGCATTCAGAGCGGCATCTCCATACAGAGAAGCCTTATAGGATATGTAGGCATAGAGCGACACGTTGACGATACCGAAGAGATAGTTCCAGATGCTTCCCTTTGCAACCAGGACCACACACAGGACTCCCGCTATCGAAGCAACAGAACCTACGACATCCATCGAACCGGTAAGGAGCGAGTATATCACATTCGAAGCAATTACTCCGACTATAAGAAACCAGTCGTACAGAGATAAAACCTTTTCTTTCATTTTATTACTTATTATTCAATTCTGCCAGAATGCGCCCGGCGAGTTCACGGCCCACGAGTTCGGCGACCTCATCAAACGGGGCTGACGCTATGCGGGCCACGCTTCCGAATCTGAGCAAGAGCCTCTGCTCGGTCTTCTCTCCCACCCCCTTGATACCTCTAAGGGCTGATTCGACCTGAGTCTTGCTGCGCAGTTTGCGATGGAAGGTGATGCCGAATCTGTGAGCCTCATCTCTTATCTGCTGAAGCACCTTCAGGGCCGGAGAATTCCTGTCTATGAACATAGGATAAGGATCTCCTACACGGTAGACCTCCTCCATCCTCTCGGCAAGAGCAATGACGGTAAGTTTCTCCGTCAGTCCGAGTTCGGCCAGAGCCTCATATGCAAAGGCCAACTGTCCTTTTCCTCCGTCTATCACAACAAGTTGCGGAAGGTCGTCAGGATCCTCTTCCATCATCCGGGAATAACGGCGGTTCACGACCTCCTTCATGGTAGCATAGTCATTCGCCCCAACTACGGTCTTGACCTTGAAATGACGGTAGTCCTTCTTGGACGGCACCGCATTGCGGAAGACCACGCAGGCAGAAACAGGGTTGGTTCCCTGAATGTTGGAGTTGTCGAAACACTCTATATGCACCGGCAGTTCCTTCATCCCGATCTGCTTCTGCAAAGACTCCATCACCATGTTCTTATATGCGTCAGGATCGGTATGTTCCTGCTGCTTCAAGGCGTTCAGGCGCATCTCTTTGGCATTTCTGGCACTGAGTTGGAGCAAGGCTAGTTTATCTCCCCTTACCGGAACACGGAATTCCACATCTTCCAGTTCCATATCAGGTTTGAAAGGAACGACAATCTCACGGGACAGGGTGCCGAACTTCGACCTGATTTCTCCGATGAACGTCGCCAGGACTTCTTCCTGGGCCTCTTCGATCATCATACGGAACCCGAGATTGAGGGACTGGATCACCGCACCCCCACGTATGCGCATGAAGTTTCCGAAAGCCTCCGGACCATCAATGACAAGAGAGAAGACATCTACATCCCCGATGGAAGAATTCATTATCACAGACTTGCTGTAGTGCTGCTCCAAAGACATCATCTTCTCCTTGTATATCTGAGCCTGCTCGAAGTCCATGTTCTGTGCGGCCTCGGTCATCAGCGCCCTGTAGTGCTGTATGATCTCGCGCCCGCCACCCCGGAGGAGTTTCACGATCTCCTCTATATTATCGTTGTACTCCTTCTGTGATATCCCCCCGACACAGCAGCCCCTGCATTTCTTTATGTGAAAGTTGAGACACGGGCGGAACTTTCCGCGCAAGACCGCATCCGATGTTATCTTGTTGCTGCAGGTCCTCAGGGGATATACGCTATGGAAGAATTCGACAAGATTGCGGGCATGGACGACACTGCTGTACGGACCGAAATACCGTGAGCCATCCCTTACTATCCTCCGGGTCAGGAAGACCTTCGGAAACATGTCTGCACTGACACAGATCCACGGATAGGTCTTGGAGTCTTTTAGAAGGATGTTGTAACGTGGCTTGAACTGCTTGATCAGATTGTTCTCAAGAAGGAGCGCATCCGCCTCGGACTCGACTACCGTATACTCAGCATCAGCGATCTTGGATACCATCACTGCAGTCTTGCGCGTAAGCCTTTCTGCCGGCACGAAATACTGCGCCACTCTTTTGTGCAGGTCCTTGGCCTTACCCACATAAATCACATTCCCCTCAGCGTCATAATATCTGTAGACGCCGGGGGAATGCGGGAACAATGCTATTTTTTCTTTAATGTTCACTTGATGTATTCAGCGACGGCTGCCTCAATGCCTTCAAGGCCATGGAAACCTCTCTTGAGGATTGTTCCGTCAGGACCGATGAGCATAAGGTGAGGAATGCCTTCTATTCCATAGATATCTGTAGGAACGCTTCCTGCATTATTGATATGGAGCCAGTCCATTCCGAGTTCTGAAGCGGTGTCGATAGTCACCTGAACAGGCTGGCGCTCCCAGACTGCGATACTCAGAACCTCGAATCCCTTGTCCTTGTACTTGTCGTAAACGGTCTTGATGTTAGGAATCTCCCTCTTGCATGGGCCGCACCATGGAGCCCAGAAGTCTACTAGGACATACTTGCCTTTACCCACATAGTCAGAGAACTTCACCTCTGCATATTTCGGCTGAGGCGGGATGCTCCTTGTCATGCCGACAACCGAATTGACTGTAAAGTCTGTAAACTTCATGCCTTCTGCAGTATTCTTTCTTGCATCCAGAGCATCCTTCATGCTCTTTACATATCGGCTCTCCTGGAGTGCCGGAGCCATCGCTGTGATGATCTCATCAATTTCCGCATCTTCAAGTTCTCCTCTGAGATTGTTGAGAGCGAATACTGACACGAAGTTGTCTGCATTGTCCTTGCAGGCCTGCACATGATGGTCGACATAGCCTCCGATGAATCCGTCGTAGTATTCTTCGAATCTTGCACCCTTTTCCTCCTGTGTCATGGTACTGTCAGAGTAGATCTCCTTCTGAGTGTTCATATACTCCTCCATGAGAGCCTTCTCGTCAGCCATATATGAAGCGTATCTTTCCTGAACCGACACTTTCGGATATTTTGAAGTGACTGAAGTCTCTTCGTCGATGACAACCTTGAGAGGCGTACCGTCCGAAATGAAGATCGAACCATAGTTTGAAGCGGCGATACGGCCGTATGTGGTGACATCTGCAGGGATAGTCACAGCAAACTTTCCGTCTGTCACCGGCACAAGCGTGTCAATGACATTCTCCACTATCACATTCACCTCCGAGATACCTTCCGGAACCACAGTACCGGTGATCTCAGTAACTTCAGACACCTTTCCAACACAGGAAACGAGCATTGCGGCACCTGTCGCCGCACACAGAATTGTTTTGATATTCATATCTTTGGACCTTTATTTATTTCAATAAAGGTCCAAAGATAATAATTATTTTGCTTTCTTCTGCGCTGTCAGGTCAAGAACCCTGACATTCCTGTACTGAAGTCCGGCGCCATGGCCGCAGAAGCATATATGACCCTTCCTGTTGAAAAGTCCAGGATGGTCATATCCGTCTACGGTATAAGGATTCTTTCCGCTTCCGTCAGGGGCCACGTTATGCCCCTGACAGGCCTCTCTTACGTCCGCATCGACAATGACCTCACCGTTTACGGTAACCGTCACTCTGTCTCCGACCACGCGGATCTCTTCGTAACTCCATTCGCCGAGAGGCTTGTGCACGATCCTCTTTGCGGGAACGATGCCGTATACGGAACCGTGAACCTGATACTCCATTAGGTCATGGTAGATAGGGTCATCATGATCGAGAACCTGTACCTCGCACATTCCGTAGTATGCGGCATCCACTCCTCTTGGGGTACGGACACCGATTCCGTTGTTCACGCCAGGCTTGTTGAAACGGAATTCGAATCTGAACACGAAATCCTCATACTCCTTTCTGGTGTAAAGGTTCTTTTCATCACCATAACCGGCCGTCACCTGGATAGTTCCGTTGACAGGCATGTATCCTACAGTGTCCCCCACCCATTTAGAAAGGTCAGTTCCGTCAAAGAGAAGTTCGAAGCCCTGTGCCTTCTCTTCGTCAGACAACTCATACTTTTCAAAAGGCTTCGCATCTGAAAGGATCTTCGCGATCTCATCGATTGCATAGCCGTCGTCAGCACCGCCCGCAGCCTCAAACACAGGCACAGCCTTTTTCAGTATGGTGTTGAGAGCATTGTAATCAAGGTCGGAAGCACACTTCGCGGCAATCTGCTTCACACCGTTGGCCGCAGGATACGCAAGGTTCGGATCGTCGAGATAACTTCCGAGTTTGATGAATGCATTCATAGTCGGAATGTCTCCAAGAGACCATACGATTGATCTCTTGATCTTAGGGTCGGTGGTCTTGTCAAGAGCCTTGCAGTATTCCACACTCTTCCTGTCAGCGTCGGTAATTGTAGCGTCTGTGATCTCGATCACGCGCTTAAGGTAGTTCTGGTCCTTCTCTGCCGCCTTGAGAAGAGAGTTGATGACCCTGCGGTTGTTCATTCCCGCCATTGCAGTCAGAGCAGCCTCCGACCCCTCCTCATATCTGTCCCTGAGATAATATACGGCATTGTCCTTTCCCGACTGTGCAAGAACAGGATAGAATCTTTCCGGATCGGCAGAAGCCTTTACGAGAGCAGTAGCCCTGGCATAAATATCATCGGCAGAAAGTCCCTTTGCGGAAGCGGCAAGAGCAGCAATATATGAATCTACGCCATCCTTGGCGTTTTCCAGCATTTTTGCAAGTGCATCAAAATTCTCCGTGCGCACAACTCCCGCAAGAGCAGAGGCAGCCTTCAAAGACACAGTCCTGTCAGCAGACGCAGTCAAGTCCATCACGGTCTGCACCGCATCGTACACCCTTCGGTCCGAGGCCAGGTCAAGAAGAGCAGAAAGTTCTGCGCCTGACGCAAGAGGCAGTCTTTCAATGATCCTTCCGTCAAGGTCGACATCAGTATACCTGAGTGCCTCAAGAGCAGCATCAGACGATTCCGGATCCTTCAGGAGTCCGAAAAGGGCGTCGGCAACATCATCTCCACCGATCTTTCCGGCAGCCCTGATGGCCGCTTCGGCAACCTTTCCTTCACCCTTTGCCTCAGAAAGCACCAGGGCGGTCTGAGATACAGCGGCAACATCGCCGAACCAGTCAAGAACCTCCTCCTTTGCATCATCAGAGAGTCCAGGATAGACTTTTGCCACCTTCGCATAGAAGGCATCGTCAGCGAAAGATGCAGAAGCACGGAGGGCAGATGTCCTCACAGCATCATTCTCATCCTTCAATGCAGATACCATCTTCTTCGCACTCTTTGCACCAAGAAGATCCGCATACATCCAAAGGGCGCGGCAACGGTCATTTGCATCGGCACTCTTCGCGAGCGATGCAGGTTTTTCCACTACATCCTCATACTTCACATCCGACGGATTCATCAGACGGAGTTGTGCGGCAAGGAACTGTCTGTTATACTTATCCTCGACCGAATTCAGAGCAAGTTCGATTCCCTTCCTGACGTTATCCTTCACATCAGCGTTGGCCGGATCCGTAGCGTATCTTACAACACCACTGATAGCATACTCAACCAGATTGTTCGACGCTGCTTCAGCAGGCTGAAGCCTTGACGCGAGGTATACTACCGATTCCGGTGCAGATCCGGCGAGATCGGCCATCTGCACATAGAATTCAGCAAGGTCATCTGTAGGCATGGCGGCAAGAACATCCTGAACGATGGTCTCCATCTTTCTCTGTCTGGCATCCTGAGCCATGATTGAGCCGCAGAGAACTACAGCAAAAAAGATTGAAATCAATATCTTCTTCATGATCATTCCTCCTTTATCAGATTTTCCAGTCGCCTCTCATAGGCTGATTAATCAGATTGTTTGCCGCATCATCTCCGATGAACAACTGAGTCTTCGGATCGAAATGCAGGGTACGGCCGAGCCTGTGTGCACATATACCCATGTTGACTACCGTACAACTATGATGACCGTTCTCCTCATTGAGAGCAAATTTCCTTCTTGTATGAACACAATCGATGAAATCCGACTCAAGAGGCTTAGGGTCCGGAAGTTCGTCTATAAGATCATGAACATTAGGGATGGTGCACTCGAAGCCCTTATAGACCTTTCCAAGAGGACCCTCGATATATGGAACCTTGCCCTCGCTCTCGAATCCTTCACCTTCAAGGATGATCCTGCATCCGTCTTCGTAAGTGTAGGTGATACTCTTCCATATTCCGATAGCGTCAGGATGCTGCTGAGGAGCGTCCACTTCCACCTTTATCGGGAACTCGTCATCTTTTCCGAGAATATACTGTACAGGATCGATATAGTGCTGTCCCATATCGCCGAGTCCGCCTCCGTCATAGTCCCAATAGCCACGGAATGTCTGATGCACCCTGTGGCTGTTGTACGGCTTGTACGGCGCAGGGCCGAGCCAGAAATCGTAATCGAGTTCTGCAGGGACAGGCTCCGGCTTAAGGTTCTCCTTTCCTGTCCAGAAGAATTTCCACGCAAATCCGGTAGCCCCAGAAATGCGCACTGTAAGAGGCCACCCAAGAAGACCGCTGTCGACAAGTTTCTTCAGAGGCTCCACTTCAGTTCCAAGGCCATAGAATGTATCCGTGAATCTGAACCAGGTATTCAGACGGAATATCCTTCCGTTTCTTCTGACAGCCTCCATGACGCGCTTGCCCTCGCCTATGGTTCTGGTCATAGGTTTCTCACAGAAAATGTCCTTTCCGGCATTTGCCGCCTCGACGGCCATTATCGCATGCCAGTGAGGAGGTGTGGCGATATGTACGATGTCGACGTTAGGGTCATGAATCAGGTCTCTGAAATCATGATATTCCTGCAATGTCTCTCCGAAACGCTCACCGGCCAGTTTCTGAGCCTTGGCCATATGGTTGGAATCCACATCGCAGATGGCAACAAGCCTGCAACGCTCGTCACTCGTGAAATGCAGTCTCGAACGTCCTATTCCACCGAGACCGATGATACCCTTAGTAAGTTGATCGCTTGGGGCGACAAAATTATTGTCTCCTCCCATCTTTCCGAAAACATGTCTTGGCAGAATGGTGAACATGGCTGCTCCCAGACCCGCCTTCTTCAAGAAACTTCTTCTACTCTCATCCATATTTTTGAATAATTAGTGTTTATAATCATGTCAGATTATACAAATTTAGCACAAGGGCTATGGACAAGATGCAATAATAGTCCGTATTTAGACATTAAAAGTACAAAAGAAGGGTCGGCTGATTGCCGACCCTTCCTGAACTATATTGGTAACAGTTATTACTTGTTGCTGCCTTGCGACCGCCTCGACGGCTGCCGCCAAAACCACCGAATCCGCCACCGAAAATATCGCCAAAGTTCGCGAAAATATCTTCGAAACTGAATCCCTGACCGCCGAATCCGCCGCCACCAAAACCGCCACCGGGGGCGTTAAAGCCGAACTGGTCATACTGCTTACGCTTCTCGGGGTTGCTGAGC
>JAFVHZ010000182.1 GCA_017474265.1 Bacteroidales bacterium
CTTGTCGGCACGCGCGAAGGAGGTATGGTGAGAGAATGAGCACCAGCGCTGGTCTCCGGCTCCTATCCTTACGCAGTCTTCTTCGGTAAAATGTCCATATGAACCGGATGCCTCTGTCCCTGGGTCCGTGGCCATGCGTCCTGAGAGTCTTTCGATGGCGCGGAGGATGGATATGGGATTGTAGAGGGTGCCGAAAGGATTGACCATGACATCGAAGCCATAGTCAGCGAGGTGTTTGCCGATGCTGTCGGAAAAACAACTTCCGAGCATCAGTATTTTATCCTTATATGAGATGCCGACCTTGCATTTTTCGTCGGTCACCGGTGTCTGCAACTTGATCATGTTTCTGGGTTCTGTGTGTGCAAATTTATCAATAAATGTGTTATCTTTGAAAGTTTTCAAAATTAAACTTGGATAAGATGAAAAGAATAATAGCGTTTCTTTTTGCTGCTGCCATCATATCGGCTTCTTGCTGCGGTCCTAAGGATGGTGAGTACACTTTCAGAATTCTGACGACAAATGATGTCCATGGACATTATTTCGATTCTCTGTATGTGTCTGACGGCACTGCCAATTCTCTGCTTTCGGTAAAGTGGTATGTGGATAGTGTACGTGTGGCGGACGGTGCAGAGAATGTGATCCTCATAGACGACGGCGACTGCCTGCAGGGCGATAATGCGGCCTATTATTTCAATTATGTGGATACGACATCCAAGCATCTTTTCGCCCGTATGGTCGAGCATATCGGATATGATGCCGTAGTCGTGGGAAATCATGACATCGAGACAGGACATCCTGTATATGACCGTATCGTCAGGACCATGGATGTCCCTTTCCTTGCGGCAAATGCCATCCGTACAGACAACGGCAAGCCGTATTTCCAGGAATATGTCACCCTCAAGAGACATGGACTCAACATCACCATCATAGGTTTCACGAATCCGAACATCAAGAGTTGGCTTTCTCCGCTTCTTTGGGAGGGCATGGAGTTCAAGTCACTCCTTCCTTTCGCTCAGGAGACTGTAGACCGCATAACCGCCAAGGAGAAGTCTGATGTGGTGATCGTAGCGCTTCACGGAGGTACAGGAAAGGGTGACGGCTCTCTGCTTGAGAATCAGGGTCTTGACCTCTTTCAGTCTCTCAAGGGAGTCGACTTCGTGATATGTGCCCATGATCATCGTCCTATAGTACATAAGGATGAGGACATCTGCCTCATCAATGCCGGAAGCCATTGCAAGACGCTCGGTTACGGTACCGTCAAGGTGAAGGTCGAGGGAGGAAAGGTCGTGGAGAAGACTCTTGACGCCGATCTCATGAATCTTGACAAGAGCAAGGTGGATGAGGATATGAAGGCATTGTTCCATCCTGAATACGAGGCTGTGAAGAACTTTACCCTCAAGGAAGTCGGTGAACTAAAGGCTGACCTTCGTACCCGCGACGCTTTCGTTGGAATGTCGGACTATATGAACCTTATCCATACATTGTCTTTGAGTTGCGCTCCTGCACAGATCTCGTTTGCCGCTCCTCTGACATTCAACGGAACGGTCAAGGCCGGAACTCTTGTGTATAATGACCTTTTTACTATTTATCCATTTGAGAATCAGTTGTTTGTGGTAGAGATGACAGGCAAGGAGATCAAGGATTATCTTGAGGCGTCATATGACCGGTGGATCAATACTCTTACTCCTTCCACCAGGAATCTCCTGAAGATTTCCAACAAGGCTGATGCTCGTACCGGACAGAAGAGATGGTCTTTCGACAATATGTCGTTCAATTTCGACTCGGCTGCCGGCCTTGTTTATGAAGTCGACGTCACAAGGCCTAGGGGAGGGCGGATAGTCATCGCATCACTCGCTGACGGCAGTCCGTTCGATCCGGCAAAGACATACAATGTCGCCATGACTTCATATCGTGCAAGCGGTGGTGGCGGTCTTCTGAAGGAGGTCGGCATTGATACAGACCGCATTGATGACCGCGTCGTGGAATATCATCCTGAGATAAGGAACATCCTTTATGACTATCTCGTGAAGAACGGCTCCATCGATCCTGCCGTAGTCGGTGACAGGAATATAATCGGTGAATGGAAATTCGTGCCTGAAAAGAAGACGCAGAAAGCTCTCGCAGCTGACATGGCCTTGCTCTTTTAGAGCAGGCCGAGCAGTTTGCTGCGGGAGAGCATGCATGAGCCGATCGTGCCGGCCTTTGCGCCCAGTTTGGACAGTTTGATGCTTGTGTCGCTGTTGATAATGTTCAGCGAGTGCTTCTGTATGGCACTCTTGAGCGGAAGCAGAAGGTATTCCTTGGTCTGAGCGACATTTCCTCCGATGACAAGGAGTTCCGGATTGAAAAGGTTGATCAGACCCGCTACAGCCTTGCCTAATGTGAATCCGATCTCTTCTACCACTTCTATTGCCAGTACATCCTCCTCGTTGACGGCCTCTATTATATCCTCGATATGGATCTTTTCGCCCTTGTTGTATTTATCAGAGAGGGTCGATGACCTTCCTTCGCTCAACTTTTCCATGAAGATTCTGTAAATGGCTGATCCTGAGGCGCCTGTTTCAAGACATCCTATCTTTCCGCAGTGGCATATCTGATTGTTGTTGAGCAGGGGGAAATGGCCGATTTCGCCGGAGAACCCGGATTTTCCGTATGAGAGCGTGCCTTCCAGAATCATTCCCATTCCGAGGCCCCAACTTACGTTTATGAAGAGCATGTTGCTTTCCTTGTTGGCAACACCGCAGATGTATTCGCCGTAGGTCATCGCTCTGGAGTCGTTCTCCACATATACGGGCCTTCCCATCTCGTCTTCAAGCACTGATGCTATAGGCTTGTCTTCGCCGAGGAAATAGGTGAAGCAGTATCCGGTCTCGTTGTTGACGCGGCCGGTGAGGTTGAATCCGTATGCAAGGACCTTGTCGGGGTTTATTCCGTTTTCCTTGAGGATGGAAAGGATGAGTCTGCACATTTCACGGAACGATTCCTCTGAATTCTGGATTTGGAATCCGACTCGTTCCTCGAAATTCAGGAGGGTGCCCTTGAAATCCGTCACGGCGACGCTTATGAATTTTCTTCTGACGTCGATTCCTACAAAATAACCGGCAGAAGGATTCAGGCCGTAGATGCTCGGCCTGCGTCCTCCGCTGGTATCCATCTTGCCCACTTCTTCAAGAAACCCTTCGTCAATTAGTTCACCGACGAGTTTTGTTATGGTCGGTATGCTGGTGTTGAGTTCCTTGCTCAAATCAGAAAGACTGAAGTCTCCCTCGTTTATGCAAAGGTTCAGAATCTGTTTCTTCAGGCTGGAATTCTTTCCATCAGCAAATAGAGAAGTGGTCATATGTCGTAAGTTTATTATTGGAGCAAATATAGGAATTATTTTCTGTTATTCCAGTATGCTTCAATTTCTTCCAGTGTTTTTCCTGTGGTCTCTGGAATGACCTTCCACATGATGAGCATGTAAGGGATGCACATCACTGCGAAGATGAAGAAGGTGCCTGCCTGAC
>JAFVHZ010000183.1 GCA_017474265.1 Bacteroidales bacterium
AGTGGGTTTTATCATGTGGTGTGAAGTGCTGTCGTTTGTGAAAATGCTGCCTTGGTGTTGCTTTCCATACTTAATATTTATACCTTTGGTAGACTGCTGGTATATAGAACGTAATAAAAGGAATCATTGTGTTGATATGGATATTTTATCATCTTTAACAGTATTGGCTTTAAGTCCTGCTGCGAAGAAATTGGTTGAGGTTGCTTGCAATGCAATAATGAGATGTGCCGAACCGTATTTATATGCGCGTGGGGAGAAGATTAAGGCGAAAAAGGAGTTGGAGTTGTATGAGGAGTATCCTCATAAGTATCTGGAGTACTGTGCCGGTATTATTGAGAAGTTAGGCGACAATAAGCCCGAGGGACTTAATAAACAGTTGCAGAATATCAGTAAGGTAATAAATTTTGCAGGTACCTTTGTTGCAGATGCTGATTCGATAGATACAGATGCTGATGATGAGTCCTGGTACGATCGCTTTTTCGATGAGGCTCGTTATGTTTCTGACGAGATGCTTCAGAACTTGTGGGGACGCTTGCTTAAGGAAAAGATATGTTCTCCCAATGGTGTTAACATTAGAGTTTTATACTTTATCCGTGATCTGGATCGTTCTGAGTTGGATGCCATCATAAAGTCGTTCCGTTTCTTCCTCGATAAAGGTGTAGTGCCGACAGGTCTTATAGGTGAGTTTCCTGATCTGTGTGATAATTGGCTGACTCTGTCTTCTTTGAGGCTGGTGGTTTCTACTCCTTTGTCTGCCTTTCAGCAAGTCAGTTGGTCGCTGAAGTCTCCTAAAAAAGGGGATACGATATCGTCTCATAGGGCATCATTTGTTATTGATGAAATATACTCAGACGGAGATCTGGATTTTCCTTGTTTTTCTTTGTCGACCGAAGGCGAGGTTTTAGCAAGATTACTGGATACTACTATGAGTGATGAGGAACTGAAGGTTTATGTGGGCTTTCTGAATAAAATCTGGCAGGGTAAAGCAAGTCTATCGTATAAACGGGATCAGTAAGTTCTGTAAGTCCACTAATGACCCGGTTTTCTTTTGCTTTCTCTTCTAATATTTGTACCTTTGCAAACTATTGAAATTTAGACGCTATTGTGTGGCGCAAAATCATAAGAGGGACATGAAAACAGCATTTATAACAGGTATAACAGGCCAGGACGGTTCGTATCTGGCCGAATTTCTTTTGGAGAAGGGGTATGATGTGCATGGAATGATCCGTAGGAATTCTTCGGACTACCGTGAGAGGATTGCGCATCTTGAGGGAAAGCCTAACTTCCATCTCCATTTTGGACATATGGGAGACTCTATGTCTCTTATCAAGATCATCGGAAAGGTTCGTCCTGACGAGATATATAACCTTGCGGCGCAGAGCCATGTGCAGGTGTCTTTCGATTCTCCTGAGTTCACTGCAGACGTGGATGCTACCGGAGTTCTCCGCGTGCTCGAGGCAGTGCGTCAGTGCGGTCTGGAGAAGACCTGCCGCGTCTATCAGGCTTCGACTTCGGAACTCTACGGAAAGGTGGAGCAGGTGCCTCAGAACGAGAACACTCCATTCCACCCTTATTCTCCATATGCAGTTGCAAAACTTTACGGCTTCTGGATTGTAAAGGAGTATCGTGAGGCGTACGACATGTATTGCTGCTCCGGCATCCTGTTCAACCATGAGTCTGAGCGCCGTGGAGAGACTTTCGTTACCAGGAAGATCACTCTTGCTGCAGCACGTATCGCGCAGGGCCTTCAGGACTGCCTCTACCTCGGAAACATGGATTCCCTGCGTGACTGGGGATATGCAAAGGATTATGTGGAGTGCATGTGGCTGATCCTTCAGCAGAACAAGCCGGAGGATTTCGTGATCGCTACAGGTGTCCAGCATTCGGTGCGCGAGTTTGTGGACCTTGCGTTCAGGCATGCCGGCATCGAACTTAAGTTCGAGGGTGAGGGACTTGACGAGAAGGGTATCTGCGTGGCAGTGAGCGGCACTGCATCTCCTGAACTGATAGGAAAGACTCTCGTCGCTGTCAGTGAGGACTTCTACCGTCCTACAGACGTCGTGAACCTTTGGGGAGACCCTACCAAGGCCAAGGCCAAACTCGGCTGGAATCCTGCAAAGACTTCGTTTGAGGAACTGGTGAAGATAATGGTCGAGCATGATATGGCTAAGGTTGCTGCTGAAGGTGCGGCCGCTAAGGTGAGGACCAACCTCGCAGAGTATCTGGAAAAGGGAATCGTGAAGTAATGGAAAAGAACAGTAAGATATATGTGGCAGGGCACCGCGGAATGGTGGGCTCTGCCATTGTGCGTGAATTGAAGCGCCAGGGATATGAGAACATCATCACCCGTACCCACAAGGAACTTGACCTGACACGTCAGGCTGATGTGGAGGCTTTCTTCGCTCAGGAGAAGCCTGAGTATGTGTTCCTTGCTGCGGCAAAGGTGGGCGGTATCATCGCCAACCAGACTGCTCTGGCGGACTTCATGTATGAGAACATGATCATGGAGATGAATGTCATCCATGCGGCATGGATGAACGGCTGCAGGAAACTCGAGTTCCTCGGATCGTCGTGCATCTATCCACGCATGGCTCCGCAGCCGATGAAGGAGAGTTGCCTTCTGACTTCGGAACTGGAAAAGACCAACGAGGCTTATGCTCTTGCGAAGATTTCCGGTCTGAAGTATTGCGAGTATCTCAACAAGCAGTACGGTACTGACTATATCAGCGTGATGCCTACGAACCTTTACGGTCCAAACGACAATTATCATCCGACCCATTCGCATGTGCTTCCTGCTCTGATACGCCGTTTCCATGAGGCTAAGGAGGCGGGACTGAATGAGGTGACCTGCTGGGGCGACGGTACGCCTCTGCGTGAGTTCCTCTACGTGGATGATCTTGCGAACCTTTGCGTGTTCCTGATGAACAATTACAGCGGTGATGAGACTGTCAATGCCGGTACGGGCAAGGAGGTGACCATCAAGGAACTGACTGAACTTGTGGCGAAGGTGGTCGGATATGAGGGTGCCATCCTTTGGGATACATCCAAGCCGAACGGAACTCCGCGCAAACTCCTTGATGTGTCGAAGAGTGCGGCACTGGGATGGAAGTACAAGGTGGAACTCGAAGAGGGTATACGCCTTTCATATGAAGACTTCCTCAACAACCCTATGAGGGCTGAAAGATAATAACACAACAACTATATGGCTAAGAAAGTATTTGTCAGCGGATGCTATGACCTGCTCCATTCCGGTCATGTGGAGTTCTTCCGACAGGCGTCGCAATACGGTGACCTGTATGTGGGAATCGGCTCGGACAAGACCATCCTCGGGTATAAGAACCACAAGACCGTATATTCCGAGCAGGAGCGTCTGTTCATGGTCAAGAGCATCAGGTATGTGAAGGATGCGTATATTAATGCCGGAGATGGCGTTATGGACTTTGTGCCGACTCTGGATATCGTGGAACCGGATATATTTGTCGTGAACAGCGACGGTGGCAGCGATGACAAGCGTCTGATATGCGAAGAGAGGGGCATCGAGTATGTCGTTCTGGAGAGGGATCCTCATGAAGGACTGACTCCTCGCAGCAGCACGTCCTTGAAGAAGAGTCCGTGCATGCTTCCTACCAGACTTGATCTTGCAGGTACCTGGATCGATCAGCCTTATGTGAGTTGCTTCCATCCGGGATGGGCGATCACCATAAGTCTTGAGCCTTCGTTTGAGGTGCGTGAGCGTTGCGGTCTGAGTACTTCAACCCGCAATGTGATAAAGCGTATCTGGCCATATCAGTTGCCGAACATGGATCCGGAGACTCTTGCGCGTCTGGTGTTCTGCTTCGAGAACCATCCTGAGCGTGAGGACGGCATCATCAGTGGTGCGCAGGATGCGATAGGTATCTGTATTCCAGGACTTTGCCGTCATTATTATGACAACCATTTCTGGCCGGACAAGGTGGAGACATGCGAGGATGAGACTGTGCTTTCATGGCTCGAGACTCATCTGTGCATGATTCCGATGGAGCCGCGTCAGAGCGGATGCTCGGTCGTTACCGGCAAGGATATCACTGAGCCGAAGGTGAAGGCTCTTGCAAAGGCTGCCGATGAGTGCTGGGACGCAATCATGCGTATGGACCTTGACGGGTTTGCGGCAGCGTATCGTGCGTCATTCAATGCTCAGATCGCGATGTTCCCGGCGATGGTGCAGGGCTGCGTGCAGTCTTATATTGACAAATATTCTGCTATGGACGAGGTGCTTGCATGGAAGATGCCGGGGGCAGGCGGTGGAGGATATCTCGCCTGTGTGGTGACGGACCGTGAGGCTTTCTGTGCGTCTCATCCAGAGGCGATTGCCTTGAAGATCCGCAGGTCAGGAATGTAAATGTGTTGCCATGAAACGTTATTGTCAGACTCTTGAACTTGTCGATGATCCTGAAATGATCGCTGCTTATGTCAGCGAACATGCTCGGGTGTGGCCTGAAGTGCAGGCCGGTATCCGTGAAGTCGGTATTCTGGATATGCAGATATACGCTTTGGGCAACCGTCTGTTCATGATAATGGATACAGTAGATGATTTTGATTGGGTTGCTGATAATGCGCGACTTGCTGCACTGCCTCGTCAGGCTGAATGGGAGGCGTATATGGCCCGTTTTCAGGGTTCTGATCCTTCTGCACCTTCCACTGCCAAGTGGAAACTTATGGATAAAATATTTCAATTGGAAAAGTAATGAAGACACCTTCGCTTCTTAAGTCAAAAAACGGGACGAATTATCTCCTTCCCTTTATCCTTGTCGCTTCGTGCTTTGCTCTTTGGGGCTTTGCAAACGACATCACCCACCCGATGGTGAAGGCATTCTCTAAGATATTCAGGATGAGCGTCACTGACGGTACCCTTGTGCAGGTGGCGTTTTATGGCGGCTATTTTGCCATGGCTCTTCCTGCTGCGCTTTTTGTGAACAGGTTCTCGTACAAGAGCGGTATCGCGCTCGGCCTGGGACTTTACGCCTTAGGCGCACTGATGTTCATACCTGCTTCATGGACAGGTAGTTATTATCCTTTCCTCATTGCATACTTCATCCTGACTTGCGGACTGTCTTTCCTTGAGACCAGTGCCAATCCGTACATACTGTCGATGGGTGATCCGGAGACTGCAACCCAGAGACTCAACCTTGCCCAGGCGTTCAATCCTATAGGTTCCTTGATGGGTATGTATGCTGCCATCCATTTCATCCAGGCACGCCTGAATCCTCTTTCGACCGATGAGAGGGCGCTTCTGGGAGATGCTGAATTCGAGGCGGTGAAGGCTGCGGATCTTTCGATCCTTTCCAATACTTACGCTATGCTTGGATGTGTCATCCTTGTGGTGTTTGTGCTGATGCTTCTGGCTAAGATGCCGAAGGGGGAGAGCGCAGAGAAGGGAAATTCCGCCTTCCGTCCGACGGTCGCGCGTCTTTTTGCCAATTCCCGTTACAGGGAGGGCGTAATAGCGCAGTTCTTCTATGTCGGCGCGCAGACGATGTGCTGGACTTTCATCATCCAGTATGGCACGCGGGTGTTCATGGCCGAGGGTATGCCTGAACTTCAGGCGGAGGTGCTTTCGCAGAAGTTCAACATAGTGGCGATGGCCCTTTTCTGCGTGAGCAGGTTCATATGTACCTATCTTCTGAAGTATCTGAATCCGGGAAAACTTTTGTCGATTCTTGCGACAGTTGCCCTTGTGCTTACGGTCGGTGTTATATCATTCCAGTCACGTGCCGGTGTCTATTGCCTTGTTGCCATTTCGGCCTGCATGTCCCTCATGTTCCCGACCATCTATGGAATAGCCCTGGAGGGTGTCGGCAATGATGCCAAGATCGGTGCCGCCGGTCTCATCATGGCCATTCTCGGTGGCTCGGTCCTCCCGCCGCTCCAGGCCCGCATCATCGATATGGATGTTGTCTTCGGCATGCCTGCAGCCAATCTTTCTTTTGTCCTCCCTCTGATCAGTTTCGTCGTCGTGGCAGTCTTCGGCCTCCGCACTTCCCGGAAGAGGGGGTAGGGTCGTGGTGTTGTGAGTGGCGTGCTGTGGTTGCTGTGATTGTTGTGATTCGCAACGCTCTGACGGATAATGAGTTAAGATATGTGTCCCGCCTTCCTGAGATGGCGGGACGTTTGTTTATCTTGCTGATTGTCAAGGTGATACGTTACACGCTGCTGATTGATTTCAAGTGTGTTGTAGAGTGCGATCCCCTTGTGGGTGGTTATGCGAGTTTCGTAAAGAAGTCGACATCCTGAAAATCTGGAGGCATTCACCTCCTATTTCCCCAGCGCCTCTCTGAAGACCTTGAAAAACTCTTCGATGTCCTCCGGGTAGATGTCGCCTAGGGCGCAGAGACGGAATGTGTCTGTCGTGCTTATCTTGCCGGGGTATATCGTGAAGCCTCTTTCGTAGCAGTAGTCATGGACTTTTTCAAAGTCCCAGTCCGGGTCGTCGGGGTATTTCACGGATACTACGAGACCTGATTCTATATTGCGGTCTATGGCCGTTTCCAATCCGAGTTCGTCAAGTCCTTTGTGGATCGCTTCATAGACTGCGCGATGGCGTGCGAACTTTGCTTCTTCTCCGATCTCGAAGTACTCCTTCAAGGCCTGTATGGTGGCATATACGGTCTGGACTGGGGGAGTGAAATGCATCTCACCAGTCTTCTGGAAATAGTCATACTGCATGTACAGATTGCAATAGTATGATCTTTTCGGATAGTCTGCAGAGGCCTTTATGATGTCTTCCCGGCCGATGATGAATGACAGGCCCGTCATGGCCATAAGTCCTTTCTGGGCGGATGCCATGCAGAAATCTACATTGTCCTTGACAACGTCAAGGGGAATCATGCCAAGAGATGAGGTGGTGTCTGTGACAAAGATCGCCCCGTACTTGTGGGCAAGGGCACCGATTTCTCTGATCGGGTTGAGCACTCCGGTTCCTGTTTCGTGATGACAGCAATATACCAGTGCGACATCTGGTTCCGCTGCAAGGGTGGCTTCTACCTTTGCAAGGTCTGGCTGCTCGAATACTGAAGATCTGAGGTCGATGTGAGGCAGACCATAGTAGCGGCATACTTCCACGGCGCGGGAGTTATAGGCTCCGTTATTGACTACCAGCACCTTCTTCCCTTCAGGAAGCAGTGAGTTCAGACATACATCGATGTTGATGGTGCCGGATCCGCAGAAAAGGACAGATGTGTATTGGTCTTCTGGAGCATGCACCACCTTGAGCAGATCCGAACGGAGTCCCTTCATCATCTGGGCGAATTCTTTTTCGCGTGGACAGATGTCAGGAACTAACTGTGCATATTTTACTGTGTCTGTTGTCGTTGCAGGGCCTGGATTCAGCAGGACATTGCGTTTTATCGGTTTTAGAACTTCCATAATCTATCTGTTGAGGAAGGCCATAAGCGCTTCCTTGTTTTGTATCGGTGTTGTGGTCGGACGTCCCAGGTCTTTTCTGTTGCCTTTCCTGACGCAGACCTGGAGAAGAACGGGGCCTTCCGCCGTTGTTACTTTGTCCAATGCAGCAAGCAGTTCTTCTGCGGTCCTGACGGAGAAGGTCTGCATGTAACCGACAGACCTTGCTGCAGCGCACAGGTCCATGTCCAGTCCGACGGTCGGCTGTCCTCCTACGGAGTCGTGGGCGCCGTTGTTGAATACGACATGGATATAGTTCCTTGGAGCCAATGACGCGGTAATGGCCATGTTGCCCATATGCATAATGGTGGCTCCGTCGCCGTCAAAGCACCAGATCTTCCTGTCCTTTTTCTCAAGTGCTATTCCCAGTGCTATCTGCGAGGCGTGCCCCATGGAACCGACTGTCAGAAAATCCCTCTCGTGGCTTTCTCCCATGGATGTCCTGTGCTCGAACAGTTCCCTGCTGATCATTCCGGTAGTGGATACTGCCACGTCCTTGTCGCCCATGTGTGAGGCCACGGTCTTTATCGCCTCCTCCCTTGATAATGTCAAGAGAGAGTCCTTGGTGTTCTCCAATGCATATGCTTCGAAGGTGTCCTTTTCAATGACAAGAGCATAGACCTCATTGGTCCTTGTCATGTGTCTGACGGCATGCTCTATCTGCGCCTTTGCCTTGTTCTCGTCCTTGTTGAGTACGGTATAGTCGACTCCAAGGGTGTTCAGCAGTCCTGTGGTGATCTTGCCTTGCTTGATGTGCTGCGGCTCATCGTGTTCTCCCGGCTTGCCCCGCCATCCGATCAGAAGAAGGACAGGGATATTGTATACTTCTTTATCTGTCAGTGAGGCCAATGGGTTGATGATGTTGCCCTCTCCGGAGTTCTGCATGTAGACGCATGCGATCCGTCCGGTTGCGAGATGATAACCCGCAGCGATCCCTACCGCACCTCCTTCGTTTGCAGCGATTATGTTCTGTTCGCGCGGAAGGGTGTCCGTCATGTATGCGCAGATGTTCTTCAAGAGAGAGTCCGGCACTCCGGCAAAGAAATCTATGCCGTTGTCTTTAAGTGTTTTTATGAAAAATTGAGGACGAAGCATGATTATTTCTGTTTGGTTCCTGGAATCAGATTGAGGATTTCCTTGATCGGCATGCAGTACTGCTTTGATGCCTCCATGCAACGCTCGTTCTCAAGGATCATTTCTGCGCATTTGACCATGGCAGGGTAGGAACTGCGCAGCATGTGGTTTGCATAGATGACGATGTTCACGCCCCATGCCGCCAATTCATCCTCTCTGATGTGGGAGTAGGTGGTAGGAACGACCACTATCGGAGTGTGGCTGTCCCTTTCCCTGAACCGCATGCAGAATTCCTTGATGTCCATTCCGTCTTTGTTCCTTGAATGTATCATGATGCCGTCGGCGCCTCCGTTTTCAACGTAGGCAAATGCTCTTTCAAGAGCATCTTCCACCGGCTTTCCTGCAATGAGACTCTCGATCCTTGCGATGATCATGAAGTCTCTGGTGACCTGGACGCTTTTCCCTGCCCGGATCTTGGCACAGAATCCGTCGATGGTGTCCTGGGTCTGGACGGCCTCTGTACCGAACAGTGAGTTCTGCTTCAGGCCGACCTTGTCTTCTATGATCACGGCCGAGACTCCCAGTCTTTCGAGTGTCCTGACTGTAAATACGAAGTGTTCCGTCTTTCCTCCGGTGTCTCCGTCATATATCACCGGCTTTGTCGTGACTTCAAGGGAGTCGTTGAGATTATGGAGGCGTGTCGTAAGGTCGACTGCCTCGATGTCGGGTTTTCCTTTTGACGTCGAATCCGTCAGAGACGAGCACCACATGCCGTCGAATTCGCGCGTGATGTCTCCGACCTGCACTTTGGTATGCTCGATGATAAGTCCGGTAAGACCGCTGTGTGACTCCATGATGCGGACGATAGGTTTTGCCGTGATGAGTCGTCTGAGGGACTTCATTCTCGCTACCGGAGTCGTGCCGAGGGATGCAAGTTCGTCGGCCAGACCGCTTGATGTGATGCCTTTGGTATAGGGAATCTCAATGACTTCTCCTCCCAGTTGCTTCATCACTTCGAAGACTTCCTTTCGGATGTATTTGTCCGGACCTTCAACCCAGTCGTCTCCATGAATTATATAGTCAGGCTTGTATTTGAGCAGGTTGGGAACATAGCTCCAGTCGTCCTGCGGGACGATCTCGGAAACTCCTTTTATGTTCTCTACCACGTTCTTGCGCTGCTCATATGTCAGATAAGGCAGGCGCTTGTGGGTGGCGATGGCCTTGTCTGTGTATAGTCCTATGATGACGTCGCCGTATTGGGCTCCTTTGTTGATTATATTGATCAGGCCGGGATGCATTATGTCCGCTATCATGCCCAGATATACTTTCTTTGCCATAACTGTGTCGATTTAGTCGATGTTGACGTTCTGTTCTGCAAATGCCAGATCCTGCTCGTCGTCAATTTCATACCACTGGAGATCTTCGAGTTTCAGGACATTCATCGGGGTGATGCGCTGGGATACATCGAGGAGTTGGAATTCGTATCCCAATTTCGGTTTCTCGTCCACTATCTTTGCGTATTCGTCAACGAGGATCCGGTAGAATCTGTTGCTGAGTCTGTGGATGCCGACGAGTTCCCCTGAAGGTGCGATCTTCGTCTCATCTGTCGAACAGTTTATCAACTCGCATTTCTCATTCATCTGGACGTAGTACTGGTCCTGGAACTTGAATACAGGAGTTATGAGCATTGCTGATTCAAACGGAGTGTCGATGAGTGAGGATATGGCCTTTCTTTCAAATACGAGATCGGATTCGAGCAGTAGAAAATCGTCATTCCCTATGGCCTCGCGGCAGTTGTACAGGGTGTACATGCTGTTGGTCTCGGCGAAACGTGGGCTATGGACGCATTCGATCTGCGGGTATTTCTCCATCAGGGCCTCGTAGACTTCCTTCTTCCATCCTGTCCCGATTATTATCCTTTCTATGCCGCAGTCAATCAGGGTCTCTATGCTGCGTACTACCATTGCCTTGCCTTTGAACTCTACAAATCCCTTAGGTACGAGTTCCGTATGCCTGCCGAATCTTGTGCCCAGACCGGCCGCCATTATCACTGCTGTCTTTATCATGATGAGATGTTTGTTTTCATATGTTACTTTGACCAGAAGTATCTTCTTTGTTTGAAGAAGAATGCTATTCCGATGATTATCCAGGCTACCAGCATCAGATATGATTCCTTGCCGAAATGGACTCCTTTCAACCCTGGTATAGGAACCAGTTGGAGAATGACGAATGTAATCGAAAATATCACTCCGAGGATTGCCATGGTTTTCAACAATGCAGAGCCATCATTGTCTTTTTTCATGGTAACGAGCGTTGATGCTGCTGTGAAGAAGAATCCGATGGATGCCCCTATGGCTGACATGTCTACGAACCATCCGAGCGCTTCACGGCCGAGAATAGGACCGGAAAGAGAGATGATGATGCAGAATATCATGGCATTCTTCGGGGTACCGTACTTCTCGTCGATATCGCTGAACATCTTTGGCAGATATCCGTCGCGGCTCATTGAGTACATGAGGCGGCTGGATGCGAGATAGAATCCCATGATGCCTGACAGAACGGCACTTGAAACGGCAAGACCCAGAAGGACTTTTCCTAACGTTCCTAGCATGGCTTCTGCACCTATCAGAAGCACCCAGTCACCAGCGATGACTCTGTCCGGCCAGTTGGTGACTGCCGCTGCTGCAACCGTGTTGTTGGCAATATATACGAAACATCCGAAGAATATGGCGACTGTCATGATGAGCATGACTTTCTTGTAGGGGAATTTGAATTCTTCCGCAGCCTGCGGTATGGTTTCAAACCCTACGAATGCCCATGGGGCGATGGCAAAGGTCGCCAGAATGGCTGATATCATGCCCTGACGTCCCACATGTGCAAATGCGTCAATGGTTTCTGTCGTGGCACTTGCGGCAATAGCTGACGCTCTGTCAAATCCCCACATCGGAGCCATGTTGAGCATGCTGGCCTTGTCGCTGAAGATTGCAGCGGTTGTCAGCATGAAAACGCATCCGGCCAGCATGCTGGCAAGGATTGTCTGGATGAATCCTGCTTTCCTGACTCCCAGGATGTTGAGCACTCCGAACAGAATGAGGATGCTCATGGCCAGGATCATTTCTCCGAGCCATACGTCAAACCCTGCTATGCTATAGTGGAATCCCCATTTCAGTATGTCTGCATTTCCGTCAAGACCGTCCACGATGAGGCCGATTGCCGTAGAGTTCATCGGGACGTTTGTCAGGTATGCGGATAAGAGGAACCATCCGCATATGTATGCAGGAATCTTTCCGAAGCAGTTCTTGGTGTAGTTGAATTCTCCTCCTGCTTTCGGGTATTTCGGTACCATGTAGGCATAGGCAAATGCAAGGATTATCATCACTGCCGCGCCGAGGACCATGGCGATCGCTGTACCCTCCACACCGGAATTCGGAAGGAATTTCTTTCCCGGATTGATGAAGGCGCCCCATCCGATGATACAGCCGAATGCCAGAGCCCATACATGGGTCTGGGAAAGTTGTCTTTTGAAGGATGGTCTGTTGTTTCCCATTTGTCGTTATTTGTTTGTTATTTTATTCTGAATTTCAAGTATCTTCAAATTTTCATCTTTTGAAATGATGTCCTTTGGTAAACTCCGTTTATTGATGGAATCCGCAAACTCCTGTATCTCATATCGTAATCCGGATGATTCGTAAGGGAAGAAATATTTCTTGTTGTCATTCTGATTTTCAAATCTGACTTCAAAGTAATCTGTTTTCCACCATGGGGCAGGGACATATATGTAGCCCTTTGTTCCGGATATGACCAGACTTCCTTCGGATTTGACTCCAACTCCAGTCCTGAATGATGAGATGAGGCCGGGGTATTCCAGATGTAT
>JAFVHZ010000184.1 GCA_017474265.1 Bacteroidales bacterium
AGGATTATATGGAAAAATGGATCGAATATCTTATGAATATTGCAAAGGCGGAAAAGGAACATGAAATTGAAGAGAAATATGGTTAAAAGCAGATTGATGGACCATTGACAACTTTATCAACGGGGAGTATCTCGATGACATTCAGACACTCAAGAGGCAACTTGACCAGAGCGCGCAGACGCATGTGCAGGATACCGACCCTTCGGAAGAATGGGAGGACGAAGATACGCGCCATACGCATATAAGCGACATCTGGTGGAATAGCAGTGATCATGAAATTAACGGTGTCCCTGCAGGAGCGACAGCAATCTATCAGAGCAAGGGCGGAGAGTATTACTGGGAGGTAACCCCTGTTCCACAGTCTCTCTTTGATCGCATTGACGGCAAAGCGCAGATATTTATCAGCAAGCCGTCAAGTTACAACGCAAACGACATGTGGATTCTCGAAGCCGAATATACGCTTGGAGAAATAACATATCCTACCGGAACTATGGTAGTTGCCATAGAAGGAAGCGATACATTCGTCTCTGCTCACTGGGTTAAGAAAGACAACTATACAGACAACTCGTATGTGGACGAGGCTATCCGCGCCACAAAAGAAGAGTTGAACGAAGCGATTGAAGCCGCCCAGCAGGCGGCAGACGCTGCCGGCGATCTGGCCGGAGCCGCACAAAGTGCAGCAGATGAAGCCAAAGAGGATGCGCAGACTGCAAAAGATAGCGCACATAATGCTCAGGTTAAGGCCGAGGCTGCTACGCAGGCGGCAGAAGCCGCACAAACCGCTGCAGACGATGCAAAGAGTTACGCAGAGGGAATCTCCGAAGTAGCCAATAAGGCAGCAGCGCTCGCAGAAGAACTCCAGAACACAAAGGTTGGGTCGGAAGAATATAACGCCAAATTGGAAGAGATCAACGGACTTCTGAACGATGTCAATTCTATTGCAACCGAGGCGACCCAAGCAGCACAGAAGGCCGAGCAGGAAGCAGAAAAGGCACAAGAGGCCGCCAATAATGCAAGCAGCACCCTGACCGAATGGGCGAAAGATGAGGTGATTTCCCCTCTCGAAAAAACAGAGATCAAGAACGAGGCCTCATTTATAGCAGCAGATAAAGCCGATATTGAATACCAGAGAACAAGGTATCAACTTGAAGATGAAAGCGTCGTATATGATACATATAACAACGCTTACCTTGCATATCGGAGCAAACTCGACGAGATATCAAGCACAGAGGGAGAGGTGGCAGTAGGAAACCTTGCCGAATTACAGGCCACTTTCTACAACGCCCGTACGGAAATCCTCAACGCCATAGCCGAGGCGGCAAGAAATGTTGCCGACGACGCACAGAGAACTGCGAATGAGGCGCAAGAACTCGCGGAAGCCGCACAAGGTGCCGCGCAACTTGCACAAGAGACCGCAGAGCAAGCGATTGAAGACGCAAAGGCTCTGAAAACGATGATAGACAATATCAACGATGACACAGTCCTTGATATTGCTGAAAAAGCGCATATTCGCACACAATGGGAACTCATTAACGGCACCGCGTCGCTTTCTATCTGTGGTGAGCATGGTTCCTACCATGATACGCTGGAAGTTGTTGAGAAACTGGGCTACAAGAATGGTGACACAATCAAAGTAACCTTTGACGGAAAAACCTTGGTCTATGATGCAAAGACCATCCTATATCAGTACACAGGGCTGAATGATCTGCAACTTGCATATGAGGACCTGCGCAATTATCTTGCAAGGGTCAAGATATATGCAAATGAAGCGACCGACAATTTCAACCGTATGGAAATGGTTGATCTGTTCAATAGATATTACCAGGCGGAAACATACCTTCTTGACCGGGCACAAAGATTCTATGCAGAGACACAGGCGGCAAATGCCGTTGATACATTCATCAAAGGTGAATACGCTGACGACCTCGCTGCCATACAGAAATCTATTGACGGAAAGTCAGAAACCCACATGCAGGATACCGACCCTGCCGACAATTGGAATACAGATGAACTCAAGGCCGCCCATGAACGCGACATCTGGTGGAATACTGCTGGCGCGGCGGTGCATTGTGCCTCGGAGTCCACCATCACGCAGGGGCAGTATTCACACGGTTACGGCGCGCCGGAGCAGGTGACGGGGAAGGGGCAGCCCG
>JAFVHZ010000016.1 GCA_017474265.1 Bacteroidales bacterium
ATCCTTGCCATCGCCGCACCGTTTTCATATCGGGCGTTTTCGACATTGATGCCTTCGTACCAGGCTGACGGATAGCCGTAATAGACCCAAAGGAAAGAGCATATCTGCTTGCGGCATCCCGGCGGAGTGACCTCTCGTACGCCATCTGCACTCATCTGGACTATTTCTCCCGGCCCGAGGTCTCTGACGTATGAATATCCTAGATTAGTATAACTCGAACTCTCGCTTGCGCACACATACCCCATATCATTCTTGCCGATCGATATCGGAGTCCTTCCGAATCTGTCGCGGGCTGCATAGATGGCGTAGTCAGTAAGTACAAGCATAGAGCAGGAGCCCTTAATCTGGCTCTGTGCATATTCGATGCCCTCCTTGATGGTGTTGCCCATGCCGATGAGCATGGCCACCAGTTCGGTCGCATTGATGTCGGAACTTGACAGTTCCGCGAAATGCATCCGCTTCTGCAAGAGACTTTCAGTCAATTCCTTTATGTTGTCGATCCTTGCCACCGTCGCCACCGAATAACGTCCGAGGTGGGAGGTTATCGTAATGGGTTGTGATTCGTTGTCGGAGATTACTCCCATGCCCATCTTCGATTCTCCGAATCGGGGCAGTTCGTCCTCGAATTTGTTCCTGAAATATCCGTTTTCCAACGAATGGATGGAACGGACGAACTTCGTTCCGTCATAGAATGCCATACCGGCACGCTTTGTTCCCAGATGCGAATGGTAGTCCGTGCCGTAGAACACATCGCTTACACATTCCCTGCGTGAAATACAACCGAAAAATCCTGACATATACTGTTGAATGTTACAGCATGCAAAAATACATTTTTTGAGCGAAATACAATAGAAACGGAGAATAATTATAGTCAGGAACATTCATGATGAAAGCCGTCTGCCCGTCTGACATAGGGTGTTTTTTGCAATTCTTATATTTATATCATAACTTTACCGCTTATGAATATAAAGGTGATATCCTCAAACGTAGGTAAGGCGTTACTTGTTAACGCCTTGTTTATGATGTTGTCCATCATGGTGTCGATAGCAGATGGACTGGACAGTGCCTTTGCGCCGTTGCTGATCAGTTTCATGATCACTTCCATAATGGGAGCCTTCCCATTGATTTTTGTGAGGCGCAGTCAGGATAATTACATCAAGGACAATTTTGTCACCATTGTTCTTGCGTGGCTGATGTCATTCATCGTAGGCATGTTGCCTTATGTCCTTTACGGAGGGGAATTCACCTTGGTGAATGCGTGGTTTGAAAGCGTTTCCGGCTACACAACGACGGGTTCTACGATTCTTACAGATATAGAAGCGCTGCCTAGAAGCCTCCTGTTCTGGCGCTCATCCACTCATTTCATCGGCGGGCTTGGCGTTGTGGTTTTCCTGCTCTTGATAATCCCGGATGCGGGGTCGCTCAAATTCAAGTTGTCGAACCTCGAACTTTCCGCTTTGTCCCAGTACGGGTATCGTTATCGCCGGGCAAATGTGCCGAGAATCATGCTTTCTGTTTATGTCGGACTGACAATACTGGAAACATTGCTTCTGATGTCGGCCGGAATGTCTTTCTTCGATGCTGTCAACCACTCCTTCAGTACTATGGCGACAGGCGGCTTCAGCACCAAGAACGCTTCAATCATGCATTTTGACTCTCCGGTGATCGATGTTATCATTACCGTGTTCATGGTCCTCGCATCTATGCATTTTGGAGTCATATATGCGATGTTCATAAAGAGATCCTTTGCTCCGATGAAAAATGCAGTGACCGGATATTATCTGAAGGTGATACTGGTGCTCTCGCTCTTGGTCACTTTCATATTGATGCTCCAAGGTGGCTATAGTTCATTCGGCAAAGCCCTTCTGGACTCTGCATTTCAGGTTGTCAGTTTCATCTCTACGACAGGATTCGGTAATGCAGACAACGCCATGTGGCCGATGCTTGCAAATATATTCCTTATTTATGCGGCCTTTCATTGCGGATGTTCAGGCTCGACTACCGGAGGTGTCAAAGCAGACCGCATGCTGATCGTATTCAAGGATCTGGGGAATGAATTCAAACGGCGTCTCCATCCATCATCAGTCGTCAGCACTAAAATAGATGACCATACAGTCAATAATGATCAGATATCTGCCGTTTTTCTATATATTGTAACATATACATTCATCCTTTTCATATCATTCCTTGCAGTTTTGATGTCTGGAGCAGACATTTCTGATGCTTTTTCCGGAACGTTGGCCTCCCTTGGAAACGTGGGGCCGGGATTAGGAGAATTAGGAACCATGGGAAATTACGCATCACAACCGGTTTTTGCCAAAATAACATATACGGTGTTAATGTTTCTTGGACGTCTCGAGATCTTCCCTGTTCTTGCCGTGCTGCATCTCGTATTGAATTTCCGGAGGAAAGCCGGTAAATCATGATATGAAAGTCCGGCTTGTCAATATGGGGTCTTGTCCTTCTTTTCATCCCATTTGCGGAATGCCTTCAATGCATCGGAACGCATGAAATGCTCGCATCTGATCGAACGGTCCTCGTAGTTCAGTTCCAGCTGGTCATATATGAAAGAGTCATCAAAGTCAATTGCCTTTGCATCATCCTTGGTGTTGCCGTAACATATCCTGCTTACGCCTGCCCAATACAAGGCGCTCAGACACATAGGGCAAGGCTCGCATGAACTGTATACCGTGCATCCTGTCAGTTGGAATGTACCGAGGGCGGCGCAGGCGTTGCGGATCGCCATGACTTCTGCGTGCGCTGTGGGATCTGCATTAGGAACCACTCTGTTGGTGCCTGTCGCAATCACTTCGCCATCGCGTACGATCACAGCCCCGAAAGGGCCGCCTCCGGAATCAATATTGTCTTCTGACAACTTTATCGCCATCTTCATGAACTTCGCATCTTCTTCAGAATAATTTGTGGTCTCAACAAGATACCTGCTATTGTCTTTTCCCATAATTTCTGTTATCATCTGTTCGCCAAATCGACCGTTCACCGGTACTCACCGGCAACTTCCACAAAGATACATAATTCGTGCGACACTCTGGAACACCTCAAGTGCAAAATCTCGGGGGAATCGGGAAATGTTTTTCATCGTGAGAGTGAGCGATAGCGAACGGCTATCAAACTCTCAGAAATTTTTATAAACGTAAAAATTTCTGAGAGTTTGAAAATTTATGGTTA
>JAFVHZ010000185.1 GCA_017474265.1 Bacteroidales bacterium
GCACAGCCATAGTCATGGTCACACACAATCGGCAGATATTCGAGAAATATCCCGGCAGAGTCATGGTATGCAAGGACGAAACCTGCATCGAGCAGGATCCTGACGAAGCCATCGACCTGGAACTCACGATCTGATGGAAAGAAAGGAACTGTTTCATAGAGTCACGGAGTGGTTCTCGGCAAACATGGAAACTGCCGAGACCGAACTGCATTATGACTCTCCTTTCCACCTTCTCATAGCAGTGATCCTCTCCGCCCAATGCACGGACAAGAGGGTCAACATGCACACCCCGCAGATATTCACACGCTTCCCCGAGCCGGCAGATCTTGCCGCCGCCACATTCGAGGAAGTCTATGAACTCATAAAATCCATTTCATTCCCGAACAACAAGGCCAGACATCTTATCGGCATGGCACAGAGGCTTCTGTCCGATTTCGGAGGTGAGGTGCCGTCCGAGCCTGACCTTCTGGAGAAACTTCCGGGAGTCGGACGCAAGACGGCAAATGTCATCGCATCAGTAATCTACGACAAGCCTGTAATAGCAGTAGATACACATGTATTCCGAGTCTCGCGTCGCTTAGGCCTTTCGGACGGAACGACAGTAGAGGCTGTGGAGAAGGACCTCACAGCAGGATTTGCCCCGGAACTGAGGCCCAAGGCCCACCATTGGCTGATTCTGCACGGCAGATATGTATGCATCGCACGCAAGCCTAAATGCGAAGGATGCGGTCTGCAGGACCTTTGCCGCGAATACCTTGAAAACAACGTCAAGGTATGATGGACGCAATCCCCTTCACCAATCCGTTCAGATACACACCGCACCCTCTTGTAAGGGAGGCGGCTGAAGCCGTGATCCGTGAGATCGACGGCTCGGAAGAACTGTCGTCGATGTTCGCGGAGGGAAAGATGATGGGCGTGCTCATAGTCAAAGACCAAGAGGACAACCTGCTGACACTGAAGGGATTCTCCGGCACCGTCGGAGGGAAGGCAAGGATTGACGGATTTGTGCCACCGATATTCGACCTTACATGCCCAGGCGGATACTACAGGGAAAAAGAGGCGGAAATATCCGAGATCAACAGCCGTACATCCAGTCTCATAAAGGATGTCCTGACCCCTGCCGCGGCATCGCTCAGAGCATTGCAGGAATGCAGGGATAAAGAACTTGCTTCCCTGCGTGAGAAAAAGAAGGATGCGGCGACAATAAGCGAGAGTCAGTTTGCAAACGGCGAGATAAAGAGAGCCAAGGACAGATGGAAGGGAATCATCTCGGAGAAGGAGGCCGAATTACAGGAAATTCAGGAAAGGATAAATTCCCTGAAGAAACTCCGTGCCCAGATGTCCGACCATCTCCAGCGCTGGATATTCGAGCAATACATAGTCCATAATGCAGAAGGAGAGAAATCTTCTATTCTTGACATATTTACCAATCAAGGACTTATGCCTCCGGGAGGCACAGGCGACTGCGCTGCCCCTAAACTGCTGAACCATGCATTCATGAACGGCCTCAAGCCTGTGGCGATGGGAGAATTCTGGTACGGAAAGTCTCCTGACACCGCCATACGCACACACGGTCACTTCTATCCGTCATGCACATCGAAATGCGGGCCGCTTCTGGCATATATGCTGAGAGGACTAGAGACGGCGGAGGTGTGGGGTGAAAAAACTGAATCCCTCCCAACTTCGTTGGGCCCCTCCCGTTCACAGGGCCACGGGCGGCCATGGTTTTTTCACCCCACACCTCCGCCGTCCGGCAGCACATATGACATTGCGACTGAGGCTGGGATCGTATATGAAGACGAGGCAATCATAGTGGCAAACAAGCCTTCAGGCATGCCTTCAGTGCCGGGACTCGACGGACGGGAATCCTTGCAGGAATGGCTTCAGAACAAACTGGGCATCAGCATTTTCCCCGTACACCGCCTTGACATGGACACATCAGGCATAATCGTTTATGCAAAGACACGTGAGGCCGAAACCAATCTCAAGAAACAGTTTGAGGAACACTCCGTGAGAAAGACCTACATGGCTCGCCTGTGCCCTGCCGACACCCATCGCTTCGCAGCCGGTACTCCTGAACTGAAGGCTGGCGACAAAGGCAGGATCGAACTCCCGCTCAGCCCGGACTATGACGAAAGACCAAGGCAGAAGGTAGACAAGTCACAGGGCAAACCATCCCTGACGGAATATGCAGATGTCCGATATGGAATCGCTTTGCGATGTTGATGGAGGAATA
>JAFVHZ010000186.1 GCA_017474265.1 Bacteroidales bacterium
AGATGTTGAAAGCATAACTGTCCTGAAGGATGCTTCCGCATCTGCAGTATATGGGGCAAGGGCGGCCTATGGCGTGGTGCTGGTGACGACCAGAAGCGGCAGGAGCGGCGAGGCGTCTGTAAACTACAGGGGGACCGTCGGATTCTCATCTCCTGTAAACATGCCGGAGATGATGTCGTCGCTTGCCTTTGCGGACTATGCTGACGGAATGAGGGAAGGTTCCGGAAAGAGCGCCCTCTTTACCGATGCTGCAAAAGAAAGGATGGCTGCCTTTTCCGAGGCACCATATTCCAAGGAGTATCCCGGAATCGGAGTCAATGCCTCCGGTGACGGCTGGGCATCAGCCTATTATAATCAATATGCCGACACGGACTGGTTTGACTATCATTTCAAGGACCATTCGATCCGTCAGTCCCATGATCTCAACGTCTCAGGAGGTTCTTCAAGGATAAGATATTATGCAGGTGCAGGCTATGTCCATCAGGGAGGTCTGATAGATCATGTCGAAGACGAACTTGACAAATACAACGTCAACATAAAGTTTGATTTTCTTCCGAAGGAATGGCTCGAGTTCAGATTTTCAAATAACCTGACCGTCACCGACATTTCCCGTCCCATGGCGGACCAGACCATATTCTATGCCCAGATATCGGACAAGTATCCTACCCAGGTGGTCTCTCTTCCTGTCGACGGAGTATATGACCTTCCTTCATGGAACGAGGTCATGTACCTCAAGGAGACATCCTTCAACAGACTGTCCGTATCTGATGCCATGTCCTTTACTGTGACCATGAAGCCGCTTGAGGGAGTGGATCTGACCGCCGGAATGAAAGGACGCCTCGATGTGCAGAACAGCAGTTTTGCGATGGGGTTCCCGAAAACCACCCTTCCCGACGGCCGCATCGTGACGACTTCAGGAGGAAAGCAGGGCTACCAGTATCCCGGCATGCACTGGAAGAATACGGATTTCGGTTCCTACACGCGCGGACATATGTTCAACTACTACCTCTCCCCAAGCGTCACCGCGTCGTATCAGACTGTACTCGGCCGTCATTTCCTGAAGGTGATGGCAGGTTTTCAGGCGGAACTTCAAGAGAACTCTAATGCCTTTACCTATAAGGACGGAATTCTCAGTGATGACATCTTCTCATTTGACAACGCAACGGGAAAAATCATTGCGGATGAGGACAGGACACATTGGTCTACAATGGGATTCTTTGCAAGGGTAAACTGGAACTGGAGGGAAATCGTCTTTGCCGAATTCAGCGGAAGGGCAGACGCATCTTCCCGCTTCGCCCCCGACTGCAGATGGGGCCTGTTCCCGTCATTTTCAGCAGGCTTTGACATGGCACGTACGGATTTCTTCATGACTGCCGATGTTCCTGTCACCCAACTCAAATTGAGAGTCTCATACGGCCGTCTGGGAAATCAGAGCGGGGCCGGTCTGTACAGGTACCTCGGTCTGATGACCTTGAATCCGTCCGATGCAAACGCATGGCTGCTTCCGGGGTCCTCTTCCGAGCCGTCCAAAGGTACCGTCGCCTATGCTCCGGGTATGGTAAGCCCTCATATGACATGGGAAAAAGCCGACAATGCCAATGTAGGACTGGATGTGACAGCGTTTGATTACCGCCTGAGTCTTACCTTTGATGCATATCAACGTACGACGAGGGATATGCTCGGCCCTGCAGAATCGATCCCTATGATCGGAGGAATAGCCCCTGCGGACAGGGCGAAGGTCAATAATGCGGTCTTGCGCAACCGGGGCTGGGAACTGTCGGTAAACTGGTCTGACATACTTGCCTGCGGATTCCGCTACAGGGCAGGCTTCAATCTCTTCGATCATCGCGCCGTCATCACTCAGTACAACAACCCTGAAGGCATAATATCCAACAACCACACAGGTCTGTCTGCCAACAAGGGATATTATGAAGGAATGGACATAGGTGAGATATGGGGATATAAGGCAGACAGGCTCTTTGCTTCAGATTCCGAAGCGGCAGGGTATGGCAAAGACCTGAGTTTCTTCAAGCCACAGGAACAGTGGAAGGCCGGTGACCTGCGTTATGAGGATGTGAATGGTGACGGTGCAGTCAATCCCGGCAAGGGAACCCTTGACGATCACGGAGACCTGACTGTAATAGGCAATGCCACGCCCCGTTTCTCCTTCGGAATCAATCTGGCCGTCGGATACAGAGGCCTTGAAGTGTCAGCCCTGCTTCAGGGTGTGGGCAAAAGGGATTTCCCTATGGCCGGAAGTACATATCTTTTCGGAGGCAGAAACTATTTCAAGGACCATCTTGACCATTTTTCAGAGGACAATCCTTCCGGCTGGCTTCCCCGGCTGACCGACGGTACCGGGGCCGGCGACCAGGACTGGAAAGTAAATACGGGATACAACACGTCCCGCTACCTTCTGAATGCAGCATATGTCCGGCTCAAGAATCTGATGGTATCATATACCTTTGCCGACGGTATGCTGAAGAAGATGCGCCTGAAAGGGCTCAAGATATATTTCTCATGTGACAACCTGCTGACTCTGGACGCCCTTCCTTCTGCCTTTGACCCGGAGACACTGAACATGGTGAATACATGGGCCGGAGGAAGCCGCAATTCGGCGCCAGGACTGACTTCTCCTATGGCACAGAACGGAAACGGAAAGGTCTATCCTCTTTCCAGAACAATGGTGATGGGTGTTGACATTAAATTCTGACAGAGATGAAAACAGGACATATGATTGCAGCCGTATCGGCGGCTATGCTTCTTGCAGGTTGCTCGGACTTCCTGAACAGGCTTCCTCTGACCTCTCCTTCAAGCGACACCTATCTGTCGACAGAGAGCCAGGTGCTGAGTTATGTAAACGGCCTGTATTCGGCCTTGCCGTCGCTGACCCAATATGGAAGCGGAGTCCGTGCCGCGGATAAGAATAGCGACAACATCGTTTCAGAGAAATATGATCAGCGCATCAACGGAGAACTTTCGGAATTCGACGGCTACGCTGCATGGTCATCAGGCTATCAGAATCTTCGTGACGTCAATTATTTCCTTCATTTCTACCAGGTGCCCGCGGAAATGGAGAATGCCGACGTGAGGTCGCTGTATGCGGAGGCGCTCTTTCTCCGTGCGTGGTGGCATTTCGACCTGCTGAAGAAATTCGGCAGCATCCCGGTGATGGACGGGTTCTGGGATGGGAACGCTACCGTCGAGGGACTTCAGATACCTGCGGCACCGAGGAAGGAGGTGGCCCTGTTCATACTGGACGATCTGGACAAGGCCATAGACGGACTCCATCGCAGAAACCGTTTCTCCGGACTAAGAATCAATAAGGAGGCGGCTCTTGTCCTTGCAATGAACGTCTCTCTGTATGAAGGTTCTTGGGAAAAGTATCATTCCGGTGATGTCTTTGCTGCAGAAGAAGCCGACCCCGGCCTGTTCTTCGGGAAGGTACTGTCATACGGTGACATCCTTTTTGACCTGATGCCGGTCTCTGAAGGTCTGAACACTGTGGGGAATGATCCTTTCGGTGCTCTTGACGGAGGTGAAGCCTATGCTCATCTTTTCAATCAGAAGGACCTTTCGGCCGTGTCTGAGGCACTTTTCTGGAAGAAATATGATGTCGGTATGGGAGTGCAGCACAGCCTTACCACTCTTCTGGCTTCCGGAGTCGTTGACAATGAGGCCGCTGCCGGAATCACACGTTCCCTTGTGGACGCTTATCTGTATGATGACGGCACGTTCATCGATCCGTCAGATCCGGACTTCAAGGATTTCAACAGGACGTTTGCGGGCCGTGACAGGCGTCTATATGAAACCGTGATGTCTGACGGTCACAAGTTCCGCTCTACGACCATAAGCCGCCCCATGAAGGTTGCCGAATATGTCAGCGGAGACTCCGACGAGGCCCGCAGGCACAATGCCTCCCTCAATCCTCCGCGTCTTTTGGGTGACGGTAATTCCAGAAACCTTACGGGGTACCATACCGCCTTGGGTGTCGATACCACGTATGTAAGCAGTTCCTTCTGGGACACAGGTCTGGTGATCGTGAGGTATGCCGAAGCCCTTCTTGCCTATGCGGAGGCAGCAGAAGAGACAGGTCAGTGTACAGATGATGTGCTTTCGTCGACCCTGAAGCCTTTGAGGGAGCGCGCGGGAGTCCTCTGGAAGGAACCGGTGCCCGACCCCGCTTTCACAGACTATGGGTATCCGCTGACCCCTGTGATGCAGGAAATAAGGCGCGAACGCAGATGCGAACTTGCCCTTCAGGGCTTCCGGCTCGACGACATACTGCGCTGGCGCGGGCACAAGGTCATTGCAGGGAAGAGAGGACGTGGCGCATATCTGGGTGAAGATGGTATCCTTTACAAGGCGTTCAATATGGATGATCCTGCTGTAAGAGAAGCCTTTGGTCACATCCCTGTAGATGCATCCGGACATATCGACCCTCTCAGGGACAGACTCCCTTCCGGCTATGGCTTTGTCCCTGACAGAGACTACCTTCTGCCCATCCCTCCGGAAGAAGTCTCGCTGGTGGAATCACTTGAACAGAATCCTAACTGGTAGATTGCCGACGTTATGAGAAGAATGATGATGCTCTTCCTGCTGCTATGTACTTCAGCATTGTACGCACAGGAATATGAACTGGTATGGAAAGACGATTTCCGGGGAAGGGAACTTGACGGCACAAAATGGTCGCGCATAACCCGCGGACCGTCGGACTGGAGACGGCATATGACGCTTGAAGACGCGCTCTATGAGCTAAGAAACGGAAGACTGGTGCTCAAGGCCATGAGCAATGACGGATCGTTTCCTTCGGATACGTCCCTGTATCTGACCGGAGGGGTCTGCACCAGAGGAAAGTTCTCTGTTTCATACGGGAAGGTTGAGGTCCGTGCCAGACTTGAAGGAGGACATAGCATATGGCCCGCCATATGGATGCTGCCTGAAGAGGGTGTATGGCCGGATGGTGGAGAGATAGACCTTATGGAGCGCCTCAATCACGATGATTTCATCTATCAGACCGTACACACACGATATACGCATACGCACAGACGCCATGCCGGAATTCCCCATTCGGTAAAGGCCGTGTTCAATCCCGACAGATTCAATGTCTTCGCTGTCGAGATCCTTCCCGAGAAAGTGATTTTCTCGGTGAATGGAAACAGGACGCTTGAATACCCCAGACTGCCGGCTGACAATGATTCTGACGGTTCCATCCAATATCCGTTCGGTGCCCCGTTCTATATACTGATGGATATGCAGATAGGTGGAGAATGGGTCGGCCCTCCTGACGGACGCGACCTGCCTGTGGAAATGCTGGTCGACTGGGTAAAGGTATACGAACTTAAACAATAGAGATCATGAAACAGACACGAATCATAATATCAGCAATCGTTTTCATGTCATCCGTTTTCAGCGGATGTACCGGAAAGGACGTTCAGGACGGCAGTACAGGAAAGCCAAGACTTCAACTTGAGTACCCCTCCGATGCAGGTGACACCTGTCCGAAGATACGTTTCGGCAATCAGAACAGAAAGGACGAGAAGTCTCTTGCTTATGAGCGTATCGCAGAGGAATGGAACAGGAACCTTATTATGGGAAACAGGGTCCGGACGGAAGAAGAAACGGCAGAACCATTTTCCGGACTTTCGCAAAGATAATAAAAAAATCAATGGATAGAAAGGGAAAATTTAACAATCTTAATAAAAGTTGTGTTTTGTCTTAAAAATTAATAGGTTACGCCCTTGTTTTTCTGGAAATATTAAATAATTTTGTCTTCCCATAAAACACTATTATTATGAATAACCTATTCTATCTCGTGCCGGTGGCAGCGATCATCGCCTTGGCCTTTGCGTACATATTCTTCCGTCAGATGATGAAGGAGAGCGAGGGAAATGCCACCATGAAGCAGATTGCAAAATTCGTAAGGGAAGGTGCAATGGCTTATCTGAAGCAGCAGTACAAGGTCGTGATCATCGTGTTCATCGTGCTCGCTGTCCTTTTTGCAGTATTGGCAGTCCTTGGAGTCCAGAACAGTTGGGTTCCTTTTGCATTCCTCACAGGAGGTTTCTTCTCGGGCCTTGCAGGCTTTGTCGGAATGAAGACAGCCACATACGCATCGGCAAGAACAGCCAATGCGGCCATGCGCTCCCTCAATTCAGGACTTAAGGTAGCCTTCCGAAGCGGTGCCGTGATGGGACTTACCGTGGTCGGTCTCGGCCTTCTCGATATAGCCATCTGGTGGATCATCCTCAACCAGTTTGTGGACATTGAGGGCACTCAGAAACTCGTCTTCATCACCACCACAATGCTTACATTCGGAATGGGAGCATCCACTCAGGCTCTCTTTGCCCGTGTCGGCGGCGGTATCTACACCAAGGCAGCCGATGTAGGTGCTGACCTCGTAGGAAAGGTTGAGGCGGGTATCCCTGAGGACGATCCTCGTAACCCAGCCACTATCGCAGACAACGTCGGTGACAACGTGGGTGACGTTGCCGGAATGGGAGCGGATCTTTACGAGTCATATTGCGGATCCATCCTTGCCACCATGGCCCTCGGTGCAGCCGCTTATTCGGCAGTCGGAACTGACGCCCAGATGAAGGCCATCCTTGCTCCTATGATCATCGCTGCAATCGGCGTAGTCCTTTCCATCATCGGAATCTACGTGGTCCGCACCAAGGAAGGAGCAGGCATGCAGCAACTGCTGAAGTCTCTCAGCAGGGGAACCAACCTCAGTTCTATCCTTATCGCCGCAGCGACATTCGGCATCATGTATCTTCTCAAGATAGACAACTGGTGGGGATTCTCCCTTTCTGTAGTTGTAGGACTCTTTGCCGGTGTCATCATCGGCCAGGCTACAGAATACTATACATCGCATTCATACAAGCCGACCCAGAAACTCGCTGAGTCAGCAGAGACAGGTCCTGCAACGGTGATCATTTCAGGAGTCGGTCTCGGAATGCTTTCTACAGCAGTCCCTGTCATCACCATCGCCGTAGCCATCCTTCTTGCCTACCTTTGCGCAAACGGATTCGACCTTTCATTCTCTGCTGCAAGCCTCAGTACTGGTCTGTATGGCATCGGTATCGCTGCAGTCGGAATGCTCTCGACTCTCGGCATCACCCTCGCCACAGACGCATACGGACCTATCGCCGACAATGCCGGAGGTAACGCACAGATGAGCGAACTCGACCCTGAAGTCCGCAAGCGTACCGACGTTCTCGATGCTCTCGGCAACACTACAGCAGCCACAGGAAAGGGCTTTGCAATCGGTTCTGCAGCCCTCACAGGCCTTGCCCTCCTTGCATCATACATAGAGGAGATAAAGATCGGTCTTACCCACATCGGAAAGCAGGTAACAAATGTCTCGGGTGAACTTATCGATGCAGCACAGGCAACCATTCCTGATATCATGTCCCATTATCATGTGGACCTCATGAACCCTGTGGTCCTCGTGGGAGTATTCATCGGTGCGATGATGTCGTTCCTCTTCTGCGGTCTTACCATGAACGCCGTAGGCCGCGCTGCACAGAGCATGGTGACAGAGGTTCGCCGTCAGTTCCGTGAGATCAAGGGCATCCTCACCAAGGAGGCGACTCCTGATTATGCACGCTGCGTGGAGATATCTACCAAGGGTGCTCAGCGTGAGATGCTTCTCCCTTCACTCATCGCCATCATCGTCCCTATCCTTGTCGGCCTCATCCTTGGTCCTGCAGGTGTGATGGGTCTTCTCATAGGCGGTCTCGGTTCAGGCTTCGTACTGGCAGTATTCATGTCCAACTCCGGCGGAGCATGGGACAATGCCAAGAAGTATGTCGAGGAAGGAAACTTCGGCGGCAAGAACTCAGAGGCTCACAAGGCGACGGTTACCGGTGACACAGTGGGTGACCCGTTCAAGGACACATCAGGACCGTCACTCAACATCCTCATCAAACTGATGAGCATGGTTTCCATCGTGAT
>JAFVHZ010000187.1 GCA_017474265.1 Bacteroidales bacterium
CATACTTGACGACGCATTCCAGCACCGTGCGGTAAGGCCGACCGTTTCCATCGTTCTTGTAGATTACAGCAGGCCTATCTTCAAGGACCATCTCATGCCTCTGGGAAAACTCCGTGACCTCCCCGAAAGGATTGCCGCCGCAGATATCGTCATCGTATCGAAATGCCCGACCTACCTTGACGCGTGGGAAAGGAGCAAATGGGCTGAGGCCTTGGGACTGAATCACTTCGACGCCACAACTTGCAGCGGAATCCGCAAAAACGGAAAGCAGCAACATCTTTTCTTTACTACCATAGGCTATGACACGGCACAGGCAGTCTTTCCAGAGGGCGATCCTCGGTATACATACACGCAAAGGCTCATCCTGTTCTCCGGCATCGCCAATGACAAGCCTCTCAGGATGTTCCTGAGCGGCAATTACAAGATAGTCAGACATCTGGAATTTCCGGACCATCATAAGTTCAGCAAAGCAGATGTATCATCGATAAACAGTGCAGCAAAGGCGTTCCCGACATCAGTCGTGATGACTACAGAAAAAGATTGCCAGAGAATGCGCGACTGTGCCGCCGTCCCTGACAATCTCAAGCAAAGAATGTTCTATACCCCGATCAAGGTCAACTTCTTCAGCGACAGCGACCGGGAGACATTCTCTTCTACTTTGAACTCTTTCCTGAAATGATCTCATTCTGAGCCTCGACAGAGGCTTCATGAATGGCATTGAATACGTCTGTGATGAAGTTTTCAGGCAGACCGTATTCCTTTCCCTTTGCAACTACCTTGGCCAGAACGGCATCCCACCTCGAAGTCTGCAGGATGGCGATGTTGTTGTTCTTCTTGTATTCTCCTATCTGGCGGCTTATCTTCATGCGCGAACCGAGGGTATAAAGAATATTCTCGTCTATGATATCAATCTTCGCACGGAGTTGGTCGATATTTTCCTTCCACTCCTTGGCATCCGAATCGGCATCTCTCACTTTGATCTGCTTGTAAAGGAGATCGCTGAGTTCTGCCGGAGTAAGTTGCTGCTTCGCATCACTCAGGGCTACCGACGGATTGCAATGTGACTCGATCATGAGTCCCTCGAAGCCAAGGTCAAGGGAACGCTGGGATATTTCCTGTATGAAATCCTTGCATCCTGCCATATGGCTCGGATCCACAAAGAACGGCAGTTCCGGATGGCGGCTTCTGAGTTCGATGGCCACCTGCCACTGAGGGTCGTTGCGGTACTGGATCTTCTCGAAGGTAGAGAAACCTCTGTGGATCACTCCGAGTTTCTTTATGCCCGCCCTGTTGAGGCGCTCAAGGGCTCCTATCCAGAGATCAAGATCAGGGTTGACCGGATTCTTTACCAGAACAGGGATGTCAGTGTCCTTCAATGCATCTGCAATCTCCTGTACAAGGAACGGGTTCGCTGTCGTCCTTGCACCGAGCCACACGAGGTCCACTCCAAATTTCAGACACTCGAACACATGCTTCTCGCTCGCCACTTCAGTGGCGATCTTCAGTCCGTATTCCTTCTTGGCCTTCTGCAGCCACTTCAGTCCCGGAGAGCCTGCACCCTCAAATGATCCGGGATGTGTCCTCGGTTTCCATATACCGGCACGATAAACGTTTATTCCGAGTTCCTTGAGACCCCTTGCGGTCTCCATCACCTGTTCTTCGCTTTCCGCACTGCACGGACCGGCCACTACGCTCGGTCTCGGTTCGGTAAACATTCCCCAATCATATAGAGGGATGATGTCCAGTTTCTTGTTTGCCATAGTCCTGTATTTATCTAATTATCCTTCTTATCTTGTTCGCATCCTCTATCAGACTGCGTATAGCATCTTCGTCGCTGTCGGCAATGGCCTGACGGAAGGCGTTCATCTTTTCTATGTATGTATCCATCACATGGAGGACGTTGTCACGGTTCTGGGTAAGGATCGGAGTCCACATGTCCGGGCTGCTCTTTGCCAGACGCACGGTCGAAGAGAATCCTCCCGAGGCAAGGTCGAAGATATGCTTCTCGTCCTTCTCCTTGTCGAGCACTGTCAGGGCCAAGGCAAACGAAGTCACATGAGAGATGTGCGAGACGTATGCCGTGTGGACGTCGTGGCTTGATGCATTCATATATATCGTCCTCATGTTGAGAGCATCATACAGAGCCTCGGCCGTCCGGACCGATTTCGGAGACGATTCCTCACTGTCGCAGATGATGCAGGCATGACCGTCGAAAAGCCCAGGCATCGCAGCCCACGGACCGCTGTATTCAGTTCCGGCCATCGGATGCGTAGCCACATACTGCCGCCTCATCGGATGGTATCTCACGCTATGGGCCAGCCTCTCCTTCGTAGAGCATACGTCCATGACCATGCGGTCGCACTTTCCCGACTTTGCTTCTTCATGGAACTTGTCCAGCACATCCGGAAGCATCCTTACCGCAGCCCCTACAGGCACCGCAAGAATTACCACGTCGCTCTGCGAGACGCACTCCTCATAAGTGACGACCCTGTCCACCAGGCCTATCTTTTCAGCGGCGGCCGCATTGACAGGCTCAGCCTCTACGCCAAGGACTTCGTCTGCGAATCCTTTCCTCTTCAGGTCTACGGCCATCGATCCTCCGATCAGACCCAATCCTATGATTCCTACCTTCATAACACTCCTGTTGGTTTAAACATTTCACCACGCGTGATCCACAGCTCTCTATCAATGAACAACTTAATACTATTCCCCTGCCATCCCTGTCCTGCGGGACAAAACATCAATTTGGTGTATATCAATCTGTTACGCCACACGATAAAATCCTGTCATACGCCCGTCTCAGGGTTTCCGGCTTAGCACAGAGGGAGATGCGAATATAATCCTCGCCATTGCGGCCGAAAATGAAGCCCGGGGTGATGAACACACCGGCCTCATAAAGAAGGCGGTCGGAAACCTGCTGACCCGATCCTTTTGCGATCTTGCCCCAGAGGAACATGCCGCTGCTGTCCTTGTCATATTCAGCACCGACAAGGTCAAATATCTCGCCGGCAAGGACACGACGGCGGCGATACTCCGCATTCAGTTCATCAAACCATTCCGGCCCCTGCTTCAACGCCTCTATTGCAGCAAGTTGAAGAGGCTTGTACATGCCCGAGTCCATCTGGCTCTTTACCTTCAGGATTTCAGAGATCACCTCGGCATCTGCCGCGACCATACCTATACGCCAGCCGGCCATATTGTGAGCCTTACTCAATGAATTCAGTTCGAGACAGCACTCCTTGGCTCCCTCCTGTGCAAGAATGGACAGTGGTCTGTCATTCAGAATGAAACTGTAAGGGTTGTCATTGCAGATCAGGATGCCGTGTCTGCGCCCGAAATCCACCAGGCGCGCATACAGTTCCTCTGTTGCGGGTGCACCGGTCGGCATGTTGGGATAATTGGTCCACATGATCTTGACACCGTCCAGGTCCATCTGCTCCAGAGCATCGAAGTCCGGCTGCCATCCATTATCTTCACAAAGGTCGTATGTGACTATCTCGGCCTCCACCAGACGCGATGCCGAAGAGTAGGTCGGATATCCGGGGTCAGGGACAAGCACCTTGTCTCCTTTGTCCAGGAAAGCCATGGAAATCAACAGGATGGCCTCCTTGGACCCTACCAGAGGCTGGATTTCGGTCTTCGGATCCAGAGTCACGCCATACCACCTTTCATACCAGTCGGCAAAAGCCTGACGAAGTTCAGGAAGACCGACATAAGGCTGATAGGCATGGTTGCCCGCCTGCGCTGCCGACATGCATAGAGCATCGATGGCGGGCATCGGCGGCATTCCATCCGGCGAGCCTATACCAAGGTTGATCACAGGATCCTCTCCGGCCGCAATCTTTTCTGCATTCATTGCGGCAATCTCCTTCAGTTTCCTGGAAAAATAATATTCCTGAACACTTTCCGTTCTTTTCGCTGGTCTAATCATCATCACTTTCTTCGGCAATTTTAATCCCTGAAACATTCAATATAGATTGACGGAAGAGACATGTCTCCGTCAGGAGGCGGGGGTCTCTGGATTCAACTATATTAAATATCAGATCGCTGATTTATATTCTCCAAGGATGTTCAGATCCTCCATCAAAGGTCTGACCGCAGCCAGAGCCTGTTCATACCTAACGTAGTCATCAAACTTGATATCCACATAGAAGAAATACTGCCACTCCTGTCCCGGAATAGGAAGCGACTGGATCCTGGTAAGGTTCATTCCATAGAACGAAAGGATCGTCAGCACATGCGCAAGTGAACCCGGAGTGTGCGGAAGGGTAAAGCACATTGAGGCCTTGTCCACCTGATCATGTGCCACCTGAAGAGAATCATCGAATACAAGGAATCTTGTGAAATTCTGCTTGTATGTCTCTATGCCTTCGGCAAGCACCTCCAACCCATACATATCTGCGGCAAGGACAGAAGCGACCGCACCGACTCCCATCAGTCCGCCTTGTGCAACGTCTGCCGCACTTTTAGCCGTATCCTCAGATTCCACAAGACGTATCCACGGATAATCCTTGAAGAATTCACGGGTCTGGTTTATAGCCATATAGTGCGTGCGGACCTCCTTTATGTCCTCTATCCTCTGCCCCGGCATTGCCATAAGATTCTGCTGGATACGCAGGAACACCTCGCCTTTGATCTTCCTGTCATACTTGCGCAAGAGTTCGAAATTCGGAAGGAGTCCTCCGGACACCGTATTCTCTATGGCCATCACTGCAGCATCGGCAGTTCCTGAGTCCATGCTGCGGTAAAGGTCATCAAATGCCGCACACTCGACGATCTCAGGCACGATATGGCCATGGTCCTGATAAAACAGTCTGGCTGCCTGCTCATGGAAGCAGCCCTTTACTCCCTGTATTGCAATCTTCTTTCCCATAAAAATAAAACTGTCCGGTAAAGAACCGGACAGCATAACATATTTCACTATATCATCGATACGCAACATCCGGTCTATCACCTTTTCTGGAAATAGAAACAATAAAAACCGAAAGTGCTAAATCGAACAGTTCCCATAACGGTCACAAATATAGCAATTTTTTTTTATAAATCAGTAAGAGATCCTTCACTTCGTTCAGGATGACAGGTCAGACTGTCATGATTTCCTTCTCCTTTGCAGAGACAATCTCGTCAACCTTCTTGGTGAAGGCATCCGTCTCCTTCTGAACGAGTTGCTCATACTCCTTCTGGAGGTCTTCCGGCATACCGTCCTTGTTTGCCTTCTTGAGAAGTTCGATAGCATCACGACGAGCATTGCGGACACTTACCTTTGCATTCTCTCCTGCTCCCTTGGCCTTCTTGATGAGTTCCTTGCGGCGCTCTTCGGTAAGAGGCGGGATAGAACAGCGGATAGCCTCGCCGTTATTCTGAGGAGTAACTCCAAGGTTTGCATCCCTGATGGCCTTCTCGATGACCGGAATCATCTTCTTCTCCCAAGGCTGAAGCATGATGGTCTTTGCATCAGGAGTCGTTACAGATGCCACCTGAGGAAGAGGCGTAGGACTTCCGTAATAGTCTACCAGCACACTGTTGAACATCATAGGGTTTGCCTTGCCTGCGCGATATGTCTTGAGTTCCTCATCGAGGTGGTTGACAGCGTTCGACATCTTGCCTTTTGCACCTGCCAGGATTTCTTTTGCTCTTGTAATCATAGTATTGTGGTTTTATTGTTGTTTGTCTCCTTTGTCGGGAGGTGACGGTTGTCAAAACTGAATCCCTCCCACTTCGTGGGCCCCTCCCGTTCACACGGCCACGGGCGGCCATGGTTTTCAAATCCGACCGATATACAGAATATTGTATTATTTATATGGTTTTTCTTCCATCGGCCATCCGGTGAGGGTCGAGATGTACGGAATCATGCAACTTGCCACC
>JAFVHZ010000188.1 GCA_017474265.1 Bacteroidales bacterium
ACATCAAGGCTGATGAATACGTAGAAGTGACTCCAAAGAGTATGCGTATGCGCAAAGTGATTCTAGATGAATTGGAACGCAAACGTGCAAATAAGGAATAACAGAACAAAAGAGGTTGCTCAATCTACCCGTTAAGATCAACGGTTTTCAAGACCGCCGCATTCGACCACTCTGCCATCTCTCCAATATTGTTCCCTTTCAGAAGGGAATGCAAAGGTACGAATAAAATCGAAACCTGCAAATTTTTCTTCAGTTTTTTCTGGAAAACTTAATTATTCCGCCTTACTTTTCTCTTCTTCCTGCGAAAAGAACCTGTACTGGAACAGCAGCAGGTAGATTGCTCCACACGTCACGCAACTGTCAGCGAAGTTGAAGATCGCGCCGAAGAACGTCTGCGGATGCTCCATCCAAGGAAGTTTATAATCGAACAGAGGGAAATAGAGCATGTCCACCACCTGTCCGAACATGAAGGCGAAAGGAGCGCCCGGCATGACTGTCTCAGGCCATATGAGGCCGTAGAAGAAGCAGTCCACTATATTGCCCATGGCTCCGGCCGCTATCATCGTAAGACCAACCAGGACTCCTGTCGGAACATCCTTACGTCTGCACAGACGCGATATCCACCACGAGAGACCTCCGAAGAGGACAATCCTGAAAAGCGAAAGGATTACCTTTCCCCACACACCTCCGAAGGCCATGCCGAATGCCATGCCCTTGTTGAGGACGAAATGGAGTTTGAACCAGTCGCCCAACACATCGATTGTCTCCCCAAGAGACATGTTTGTCTTGACCAGGACCTTTATGACCTGGTCAATGACAACCAAAATTGCTCCTAGGATAAATAGTCGAGTACCCTTTGAAATCTTCATACAGGACTACTTGTTCTTGTTCATCATCTCCTTAGCCTCAACAGTAAGGGTTGCATGAGGAACAAGGCGAAGTCTTTCCTTAGGAATGAGTTTTCCTGTCACGCGGCACACTCCGTAAGTCTTGTTCTCGATACGGATAAGAGCAGCCTCGAGGTTCTGGATGAACTTGTACTGACGCTGTGCAAGAGCACCTGCTTCCTCTTTTGAAAGGGCTGTAGCGCCTTCTTCCATTACCTTGAATGTAGGAGAAGTATCCTCAATATCGTTGCTGGAATCATGTGTCACGATATCGCGGAGAGTCTTATACTCTTTCTTTGCCTTTTCAAGCATTTCGAGAATGATGGCCTTGAACTCCTGGAGTTCCTCATCACTGTAGCGCGCCTTAAACTCAGGTACATTCTTCATTTCTTCTGCCATAATCGTATTTTTTTGAAGTTAATAGTTGTCTGTCAGCATTTTGCTACGGAAATACGGATCATTCCGTCGTTCCACTCCACTTCAGGGGCGTCACCGGCCTCTGCAAGAGGTGCGGACTTCACCGAGAGTGCCAGGGTCTGAGCCGCAACATACTCTCCGAAATCTGCCAGTGAAACAGCGATCTCCTCAAGAGCCTCACCATCAGCGAAGACGCATACGGACACCTTGTCGGTGACATCGAATCCGCTGCTCTTGCGGAGGTTCTGGATCCTGTTGATCAGTTCGCGTGCCGTTCCTTCGCGCTTGAGAGCCTCTGTTACGGTCACATCGAGGGCGATGGTCATGGCACCTTCCGTAGCCACGAGCCAGCCAGGCATATCCTCTGAGGATATTTCATAGTCCCCCTTGTTAAGGGTCACATCTCCGGACGGGAGGTTCAAAACATATCCCGTGCCAGAAGCCTCTGACGCCTGGATTGCATTGATAACCTCCTGTGAAAGGGTACCGAACGCTGCGGCGATCTCCTTCATCTGCTTACCGTAGATCTTGCCGAGAGTCTTGAAGTTTGGTTTGATCTTCTTTGTGATGAGTCCTGTGGTATCGGAGATGAACTCCGCCTCCTTGACATTCACCTCTCCGAGAATGAGTTCCTTGACAGCCTCGAGCTGCTCCTTTACGCGCTCTTCGATGACAGGGATGATGATCTTCGAGAGAGGCTTGCGGACATTGATCTCTGCCTTGCGACGGAGGGCGAGAACCATCGAGGTAGCCCTCTGGGCGAGCGCCATACGCTCTTCGAGATCCTTGTCAACCACGGTCTCGTCATATACAGGCATAGCCACATAGTGAACCGAATCCGCACCCTCGACGAGGTCGAGATAGAGACGGTCCATGAAGAACGGTGCTATAGGTGCAGCGAGTTTCGCTACTGCCACAAGTACCTGATAGAGAGTCTGATATGCCGAGAGTTTATCTGTATCCATAGTACCTCCCCAGAATCTCTTTCTTCCGAGACGTACATACCAGTTGCTGACGTGGTCGCAGACGAAGTCCTGGATAAGACGGCCCGCAGTGGTGATGTCATAGTCCTCATATGCGGCAACGACATCCTTCACGAGAGTGTTGAGCAATGAGATGACCCATCTGTCGATCTCCGGACGCTCGGCCATCGGAACAGCCTCGGCCTTAGGGTCGAAACCGTCGATGTTCGCATAGAGCGCGAAGAACGAATATGTATTGTAAAGTGTTCCGAAGAATTTGCGGCGTACCTCGTCGACACCTGTCACGTCGAAACGGAGGTTGTCCCAAGGCTGCGCATTTGTAAGCATGTACCATCTGAGGGC
>JAFVHZ010000189.1 GCA_017474265.1 Bacteroidales bacterium
GATGTATGCTCCGAGGCCTGATGCAAGTCCGCCTCCTCCGATAGGGACGAATATGTAGTCAAGTCTGTCAGGGGCCTGTGCCATGATCTCGCGTCCGATGGTACCCTGACCTTCCATGACCTTAGGGTCGTCAAACGGAGGAATGAATGTCTTTCCGTTTTCAGTCGCGTATGCGATGGCTGCGGCATTTGCTGCGTCGAATGTATCCCCTGTGAGGACAATCTCTATGAATTCCTTTCCGAACATCCTGACCTGCTCGATCTTCTGCTTAGGAGTGGTGACAGGCATGAATATCGAACCCATGATGTGGAGTTTGTTGCATGAAAAAGCAACACCCTGTGCGTGGTTTCCTGCGCTTGCGCAGACAATTCCCTTCTCCAGGAATTCAGGCTCAAGTGACCTGATCTTGTTGTATGCACCACGTATCTTGTATGATCTGACCATCTGAAGATCCTCTCTTTTAAGGTAGATGTCTGCTTCGTAGATGTCAGAAAGATTGTTGTTCTTCTGGAACGGTGTAGGTTCCAGAATTTCCGAAAGCACTTTGGCAGCCTTGTCAATGGCTTCGGTGGTAGGGAAGTACTTCGTTTCGCTCATTTCAGTTATGAATTAAAACCATAATGCGATTTCTCTGTCAAAAATATAATTTAAATCGCGGAAATCCTAATAATTGTTGAAAATTTCTTGTCGTCAGTTCAATATGATTAGTGCTATTGACTTATGACTGAATTCAAGACGGACATTGTCTCGTGACGCCTTGTTCAGGGTAGCCTTCCACCAGTTGTCAAATATGACGTCATCAGTCGGCCATACAAGGCCTTCTGACCTGATCCTGAGACTGTTGTCAGGACTGAAGATGGATACGGCACGACCTTCTCCGCAGTCCATCTCGAAGGATTCTGTAGCAGCGAATATGGTTCCGTGGTCTGTAACCATTTCTACGCGGATCCCCATTGATTCAAGGTCGAATGTCCTGGCATATTCCATCAGAAGGGATATGTTGCCTATCGTGTGGTCTTCCCTTTCTCCTGTCGCCCCCAGGATATAGAGCTGGGAAATGCCTTCGAGATTCTCCAGAACCCATCTGAAGGCTTTTGTCTGGTCGTTGTGCTCCTGTTCGTCGATCTGTATCAGAATATCCTTGTATTTTGACTGCATGGATGGAGACAGCGAGTCCATGTCTCCGATCACCCGGTCTGGCAGACGTTCCGTTCCGAATATCGCTTTGCTGTTCCTCAGGAATTTCTTCAGGGCACCGTCGCAGCAGATGATGAAGTCTGCCGTGCGGATGAGATATCTGGGATATTCCGTTGTCGGGAATTTCCCGTCACAGATTATGACTGCTGTGTTATGCATGTTTTCCTGTTATCTGGGAGGATGTGCCTTGTGTTGTTTCGTATGACTGAGGCTCGCGGAATCCGATAAGGAAATCCTTCACCGGCATTTTCTTCTTGCCGGATATCTGGAGTTCCGTTATGGATATCGCCCCGTCAGCGGTTGTTATCGCAAGATAGTTCTTTCCGTCTGAAAGTACAGTCCCCGGTGCGGTGGACTCAAGTCCCGATGCTTCCAGCATTGCTGCAAATTGATCACCTGTCACCTTTTCTGTCCTGTATATCTTCATCTGGAGTATCTTCTCTTCCTTCGTGAGTTCGGTGAATGCCGCAGGATATGGACTGAGTCCTCGAATCAGGTTGTAGATGTCAGATGTCTTTCCGTTCCAGTCTATGTGGCAGAGTTCGCGTGTGATCTTAGGAGCCGGTTTCAGTATTTCCGATCCCTGGATGAAACTTCTCTGTACGCGGAGTTCCACGTTGTTTTCTATGATCGCCTCCACTGTGTTCACTACGAGTGTCGCACCCATTTCCATGAGTTTGTCATGAACTTCGCCGACAGTTTCGTCCGGTCCTATCCTGCAGTCGTACCTGTACATGATGCCTCCGGTGTCCATACCGTCGTCAATCATGAATGTGGTGACGCCGGTGGTCTTTTCTCCATTGATGACTGCCCAGTTGATCGGTGCTGCTCCACGGTATTGAGGCAGAAGGGCCGCATGCAGATTGAATGTTCCCAGTTTCGGCATTTCCCACACAACCTTAGGCAGCATCCTGAATGCGACAACTGCAAATATGTCTGCCTTCCATGCCCTCAGGTCTTCAAGGAACTGAGGGTCTTTAAGTGAAAGAGGCTGAAGGACAGGAAGATTGTGCTCTACCGCATATTTCTTTACTGCGCTTTCATTTATCTTGAGCCCTCGGCCGCTGGCCTTGTCCGCAACTGTCACTACTCCTACTACATTGTAACCGCTCTTTATGAGGGCGTCAAGTGGCGCGACTGCGAACTCAGGGGTTCCCATGTATACGATACGTGTCTTTTTGAATATGCCCATGATCTTGGCCTTTATCTTTTTGAATTCGCTCTTGATTGTGTCGAGATTGAAGAATGATGAATCATTGACTGCTTTCCAGGTGAGGAAGAGGCCGGTAGGCAGGAGTATGTAACTTGAGAAGAACACTCCATGGAATGCCCCGACGGCACCATCTCGGGCCAGTTTTGTTCCTGATATGTCAATCACCCAGTATGCTACGAAGAATAGTACGGAGATTATGGCAGACATGCCGAGTCCACCCTTTCTGATGATCGCTCCAAGAGGCGCTCCGATGAAGAAGAAGATGAAGCATGCTATCGACAGAGCGAACTTCTTGAATATCTCGATGTCTATCAGACGTAGGGTATAGGTGTGGTAGTACCTTTCCCTTGAGTATGAATTGAGGGCCATCTGAAGTTCTTCTGCATTTCTTCGTGCCTTTTCTACGGATGCAATCTCGTCATCTATCTTCTCCCATGTCCCGGCATCTTCTCTTATAAAAGGTGTCTTTGCATTAAGTCGTGATGCCGTGTCCAGTTGAGAATTGTACCTCAAGGTCCTGGAAGCACGCATGGACTCTATGTTCCTTGCCTTCTCTTCAGCGTTGAGGACGCCGATGGAGTCCTGACTATACTGGAGTTGTTCCAGATTCATGGACTTCACCTGGTCGTTGAACCTGCTGGAGTCTGATTTCTGGAAAGCATAGTTTTCCAGCGGAATGATCAGTTCCTGTCTCTGGAAGTCGATTTTCTGGAGTTGCAGGGTGGTGTCCCTGTACTTTCTGTTGTTGGTCTCCTCATAGTTGGTTCCGTTGAACAGGATGAATGACAGGTAGGTCTTGTCCTTGGACATCTTCATCATTGCGGAGTCTGCAAGAGTGAGGCTCGTGTTTCCCTTGTTCTTGGTGTGGTTGTATACCATGACTCCGTGCATGATGCCGGTTTCATCATTGCGTTCGTCCACGCGGAGGATGTATCCGTCGATTCCGTTGTAGAATGTTCCTGTCGGGATCTTGATCTCTTCCTTGGTCTTGCCGATGTCTGCTCTCAACTGGTATATCTTGTTGAATGCCACAGGCATAAGGTCATTCGAAACGAAGAATGCCCCTATGCTGATGGCCAGACATGCGGCCCCAAGAGGTATGAACATCCTCTGCAGTGATATTCCTGCGGCCTTGATGGCCAGAAGTTCGTTGTTCTCTCCGAGGGTTCCCAGTGTCATCATTGATGCAAGAAGAGTGGCAAGAGGCAGTGACAGAGGCAGCATGGTTATACTGCCCCATCCGAGAAATTCCAGTATCACCTTCATACTGAGGCCCTTGCCGACGAGTTCGTCGATGTAGAGCCACAGGAACTGCATCACCAGTATGAATACAACGACCAGCAGGATCGCTATGAACGGTCCTATGAACGACTTCAATATGAACTGGTCGAGTTTCTTCATACTATCTTGTTGCTGATTCTATGAGTTTCGCGAGAGCATCCTTGAGCCCGTCAGTGTTCTTGCCGCCGGCAGTGGCAAGGCCAGGCTGTCCGCCGCCGCCTCCCATGATGCATTTTGCGGCTTCGCGTACGTCAGCACCTGCATTATGTCCGGCCTTTACGAGGTCGTCCGAGTACATGAGGAGGAGTTGAGGTTTGCCTGCTGCCTCGAAAGCCGCTGCAATCGCAAGGTTCTGCGCCTCCTTCTGGAGCATGAACGCAGCATTCTTCAGCATGGCCGGGTCTACAGAGTAGTCGATGGTTACAAGGTTTACCCCGTTCACCTCCTTGGCAATCTCCTTGAGGCTGTTCTTCAGGGTTACTGTCTTCTCCTTGATGATCTCCTCCATCTGCTTCCTGTACGCCTCGTTCTCGTCCACCATCTTCTTTATTGCGGCAGCAAGGTCAGGGGCGTTGTTGAAGAATGCCTTTGCTATGCGGAGAGACGTCTCCATGCTGTCTACGATCATCTCTGCATGGACGCCGGTGGTAGCCTCGATGCGTCGTACTCCTGCAGCGATCGCAGACTCTGAGGTTATCTTGAAGAATCCGATCTGGCCGGTTGCCGCGGCGTGGGTTCCACCGCAGAGTTCACATGAACCGCCGAATTTCACGACGCGGACCTTGTCTCCGTATTTCTCTCCGAACAGTGCCATCGCACCCATTTCCTGAGCCTCTTCCATTGTGGCGTTGCGGTTCTCGTCGAGAGGATAGTTCGCTCTGATGAGTGCGTTCACACGCTTCTCCACGAGGTCGATCTGCTCTTCCGTGAGTTTCTCGAAATGAGAGAAGTCGAAACGGAAATACTGGTCGCATACATATGAACCCTTCTGCTCCACATGAGTTCCGAGAATCTCGCGGAGAGCCTGATGGAGAAGGTGGGTTGCAGTATGATTGTTCTCTATCTGGAGTCTTCTCTCACTGTCCACATGGAGGCTGAAACTTTCAGTGCAGTCTGCAGGGATGCGCTCAGCCACGTGGATGGTAAGGTTGTTCTCCTTTATCGTATTGATTATACTGATCTTCTCTCCGCTTTCCGAAAGGATATATCCGGTGTCTCCTACCTGACCTCCCATCTCGGCATAGAAAGGAGTGCGCTCGAAGACGAGCTGGTACATCGTCTTGTTCTTTGCCTTCACGGTACGGTGGCGTGTGAGTTGAACGCCCTCAAGGTCTGTGCAGTCGTATCCGAGGAACTCGATGCTGTCGCAGTGTGCGAATTCCACCCAGTCTCCTGATTCGATGGCAGTGGCGTTGCGTGCCCTGTCCTTCTGTTTCTGGAGTTCCACCTGGAATCCTTCGAGGTCGATGGTGTATCCCTTCTCCGATGCGATGAGTTCTGAAAGGTCGATAGGGAAGCCGAAGGTGTCATAGAGGACGAAGGCATCTTCCCCGCTTATCACCTTGGTCTCTGCAGACTTGGCCATGATGTTGTCCATCAGGCGGATACCTCTGTCGAGAGTGCGGAGGAAAGCCATCTCCTCTTCCTTGATGACGCGCTCGATGAGGGTCTGCTGTTTCACGATCTCAGGATAGAACTCTCCCATGTCGTCCACGAGTTGTCCCACGAGACGGCAGAGGAACGGTTCGTTGAATCCGAGGAATGTGTAACCGTATCTGACCGCACGGCGGAGGATACGGCGGATCACATAGCCGGCCTTTACGTTTGAAGGCAACTGTCCGTCAGCGATCGAGAAACTGATGGCGCGGATGTGGTCTGCGATCACACGCATCGCGATGTCTTCCTCTGATGTGGTTCCGTATTTATGGCCGGAAAGTTCCTCGATCTTGGCGATCATTCCGGTGAACACGTCTGTGTCGTAGTTTGATTTCTTGCCCTGAAGTGCCATGCAGAGGCGCTCGAATCCCATTCCTGTGTCGACGTTCTTGTTCGGCAGGAGTTCGAGTTCTCCGTTTGCCTTGCGGTTGTACTGCATGAACACGTTGTTCCATATCTCGATTACGAGCGGATGGTCCTTGTTCACGAGTGATGCTCCTGGAACGGCATTTCTTTCCCTACAGTCCGCGGTTCAGTTATGAACCCCTGCGACCATCCCCACGGTGGTGGTGAAGGCAAGTCACCCATCGGTCGTCCCGGTCCCGTTACTCCTTGGGGCAAGCC
>JAFVHZ010000190.1 GCA_017474265.1 Bacteroidales bacterium
ATAAAATCTGCCATTTTTATGTATGACGCCTCAACTATCGGCAAAAGAGAGCGTCTTACATTTGCTCGCAAAGGACTTTCCTGCCTGGCGGCCCTTGCCTGAACCAATATAATGGATGGTCGACAGAGAAACGAGGCATTTTGGTAAATTATTCCTATCTTGCAGACGGTACGAAGGTCAGTGCACTGGACAGCGAGGGAGACGGACTTGTGTACCTGGGTTCTTTGATATACAGGAAGACCGGAAACGCCATTGAGTTGGAGAGTGCTGGCTTTGCCGGGGGAATGTTTGTGGCGAAGGATGCAGCGGCCGGTGGCAAGGTAATCGTTCCGATGTTCCATGTCACCGACCATCTGGGAAGTGTGAGGGCAGTGGTTGACGGAGTTTCAGGAACAGTAGTCGAGACCAATGATTACTATCCGTTCGGAAGTCGCTGGGATGTAGCGACAAGCCTCAAGGACGAGTCCAACAGGTTCCGCTACAACAGCAAGGAGGAGCAGTCGTCTCTCTACCCTCTACCTGTCAGGAATGCTGTCAGCCACATCGACTATGGCGCCCGTCAGTACGACCCGGTTGTCGGAAGATGGTTTGCCCCGGACCCGCTGGCGGAGAAGTACTACGGCATATCACCGTACGCCTTCTGCAACAACAATCCGGTGAATTTTGTGGATTCGGATGGAAGGGATATTTATCGTTATGATGACAAATCTGGGACATTTCATCTTTATCAGGAGACTAATGATGATTTTGATCAAGTTGCACGGTTCAGGTACAATAAAGAGACTGGTGATTATGAATTGAAGACGAGAAAGAATGGTGATATTATGATCAGAATGGACAACGTCGAGAAAGGTATTCTCTCTGACGGCATTAATATTTTGACGGACTCTCAAGTCTGGTCAACTGATAAAGTTAGCATAGAAGGTTTTCAAAATTTTATTGTTGCTTATTCTGATATGATTGGTCGCGAGATGGGTGGCTATTATTATTCGGAAATAGGTGGGACAAATATAAAATACATAAATTCTGGTATGGGTAAGAATAATACGCAAACCATGTCGTACCCTGGTCCTGGTATATTTCATGTGCAACAAGATTTATATGGAAAGGTTGTCCCACATACAAATTGGCATACACATCCATCATATGCAGATAATAAGTTAGAACCTTCAGGGGAAGATCGTGAATTTAAAAGAGACCAATCTAAACATGGGTTAAAACGATTCATTATACTAACTGGGGGATCTTCGCCAATTGAATACTAAATAAACACAGATATGTTGACATTACTTTTATTATTATTTAGTTGCTCTATTACGACAGCAACATTAGATGTGAAACCCTTTGTGAGCACGGCAATTGGTGACTTTCTTACACAAAAGGAAGCCGGTAGTTCAGATGTTTTCAGTGTATTGATAGAGAACTACGAGATTGATGGTTCCGAAATTATCGGATTAACAATCCTCCCAAACGACTCGCAATGGAAATTTCTGCTAAGCAATGCGGATTCGTTGGGTACCTCATTCGTTTCCATATCGTATATAGAACGTGATGGCAAATTATTCTATTGGGATATAGATGATTCATCTCTTACCCAAGAAGTCTATAATGTCTTGTTGAAGTATGACTTCATAGAAAGGAGAGATGTTCCTAGTCAGGAGTATCTTTTAGGGGAGCGTGGTTATTTTCAAGATGGAGTAAAGCATTATCAGTATTATTTCTGCAAAAGCAATCCGAACGATTATAAAAGACGATATTCATCCATTTCAAGGCTGCCTAGAAGGATGAGATCTTGCGGATGCGGAAAATAATTCGATTATCAATCATATACCCCTCTGATGTAATACTATAGCGCGTTGCACTAATTGCTCAATACTTCGGAAAAATTAACCGCTCTAAAAGTTAAACATTGAAAGGCGGATGTCCGGTTTCAGTTCATTGAGATACTGTCAATAACGTCGCTTGAGCAAGTTGGTATGAAGGTCAAGAAATACTTCGAAAAATTAGGTATAATTGCCAAAAATGGTTGGTGAAACCTTTGTAATCATTTAAAATACAATTAGATACAATAACTTTGATGAAAACGTTTTCATCAAAGTTATTTTTTATGGCTAAAACTCGTCGTGAAAGGTGCCCTTATTGTGGCTTTCTTGATGTTATAAAATGGGGTCGGAGAGATGGTCACCA
>JAFVHZ010000191.1 GCA_017474265.1 Bacteroidales bacterium
GAAGGATCTCGGTATGATGGCGATGAGTTACGGTTATGTATACGTGGCACAGGTTGCGATGGGCGCATCTCCTGCACAGTACTTCAACGCAATCAAGGAGGCTGAGGCTTATGACGGACCATCACTCGTGATCTGCTACGCTCCATGTATCAACCATGGTCTCAAGGCCGGAATGGGTCTGAGCCAGAAGGAGGAGAAACTTGCGGTAGAGTGCGGTTACTGGCATCTCTACAGGTACAACCCTGCACTCGAGGGAACCGGCAAGAATCCGTTCACTCTCGACAGCAAGGAGCCTGACTGGAGCAAGTTCCAGGACTTCCTGAAGGGCGAGGTGCGTTTCGCATCGCTCTACAAGATGTATCCTGACTCTGCCGACGAACTGCTCCAGAAGACAGAGGAGTTCGCGAAGGTAAGACTCGAGACCTACAAGAGACTTGCAAAATAATCCTTGAGTACATGGCAGACCCTGGAAGTAGAGAACTCCGGGGTCGGCCTGAATACTATCTCAAAACAGGAAGTATCTTCATGGGCGGCAGCGATGTCGCCCATTTTCATTGACGGACGGGAAAGAGATATACGGGCCTTTGCTATGACTTCCGGATCAATGTCAAACGGTGTCCCCAGCGACGGGCGCATGAAGATGACGATATCAGCGTCATCGGATCCAGATCGTTCAAAAGAGATTTCAGGATGCACATCGGAAAAGTCCTTCAGACGGGGGGCTATATAATAGGTATAAAGGTCATCAGACGCTCCGATGCGTATCGTGGCGGCAGGAAGAGTCGCAAAGACAGTCTGCGCAGATGCACTCAGTTCAAGAGACTTCCTTGCATATTTCATGAAGACTTCACCTTCAGGTGTAAGGGGATTTTCCCCTTTCAGGCGGTCGAAAAGTCTGACACCCAGGCCTCTCTCAAGTTCAGCAATATTCTGGCTTACAGCAGGTTGACTTATATCAAGACGACTTGCAGCCTTGGTGAAACTCTTTTCCTCCGCAACGGTAACGAATACCTTTAATCTGAAATCCTGAAGAACCATGATTATATTTGTTTTTGCAAAAATAGCAAAAACAACGATGTGATTCTGAACGAAGTGAAGAATCTTTGTGTATCTTTGTAGTTTATGACGCCTCAACGCGTCAAATGATGGAATGAAATCAATAACAATATCATAAAACTGATTTGAACATGAAACGTTTATTCATTTTCATTGCGGCGATCTTCGCCGCTGCGGTTGCTTTCGGCCAGACTCCGCTCCCCAACGACCCTGCCGTAAAGGTGGGCAAACTTGAAAACGGACTGACCTACTACATCCGCCACAATGACCAGCCTGCACAGAGGGCTGAATTCTGGCTCGCGACTGACGCGGGAGCACATCAGGAGGAAGACCATCAGGACGGTCTCGCCCACTTCTTCGAGCATATGTGCTTCAACGGAACAAAGAACTTCCCTGGCAAGTCTATGCTCGAGTATCTCCAGAGCATTGGTGCGGAGTTCGGACGCAACATCAATGCATCTACAGGTTTCGAGGTGACTCAGTACATGCTCAACAACATCCCTGTAGTCAGAGAGAGCATCGTAGATTCATGCCTGCTCGTTCTTCATGACTGGTCAGGCTACGTGACATGCGCTCCTGCCGAGATCGACGCCGAGAGAGGTGTCATCACAGAGGAGAAGCGCGGAAGAGATGCTGCCGACTGGAGAATGTACATGGCTGCACGTCATTACATCTACGGTGATGCACCTTACGCAAAGCGCACACTCATCGGAAGTTACGAGCAACTTGCAAACTTCGAGCACCAGAGCCTCATCGATTTCCACAAGAAGTGGTACAGACCTGACAATCAGGCTGTAATCGTGGTCGGTGACATCGACGTTGACGTAGTAGAGGCTAAGATCAAGGCTCTCTTCAGCGACATTCCTGTCCCTACAGAGTCAAACGAGAAGCCTGTCGTGAAGATTGCAGACAATGCAGAGCCTATCGTAGGTATCATCACTGACCCTGAGGCTCAGTATTCATACTTCGACCTCATCTGGAAGAGCGAGCCTATGCCTAAGCAGTTCAACAACACTGACGTAGGTTTCATGACAGAACTCATCAAGAACTACATTGAGCAGATCATGTCCGAAAGATTTTCAGATATTGCTGCAGATCCTTCATCACCATTCATCCAGGCCGGCCTTTACTTCTATCCGGTATGCTACGAGTGCGATGCAACAAGAGGACAGGTCCTTTTCAAGGAAGGTGAGGCAGAGAAGGCTCTCACAGCATTCCTCGTGGAACTTGAGAAGATGAAGAGATTCGGTTTCAATGACGGTGAGGTACAGCGTGCAGCCGAGAACATCATCAGCTACTATGAGAAGGCTGTAGAGGCCGCCCCTACCCGCAAGAACGGCGATTTCGTGAATCCGCTTCTCAATAATTTCTATGAGAACAGGCCTTATCTTGAGCCTGCACTTGCACTCCAACTTGCTCAGGGCATCTGTTCACAGTTGAACGCACAGGTACTCAATCAGGTGGCAGCACAACTCATCACTGATGAGAACCTCATCGTGATCTACAACGGTCCTTCAAAGGAGGGCTCTGTAATCCCTACCGAGGAGTCTGTCAGAAACACTCTTGCCGCAGTCAAGAATATTGAAATCCAGGCAAATGCAGAGGAAAATGTAAATGAGCCTTTCATCAGCGGCACACTCAAGGGCAGCAAGGTGAAGAAGGAAGCAGAGACCATCTACGGAGCCACTGAATGGACTCTCAAGAACGGCGTGAAGGTGGTTGTACTCCCTACAGAATACAAGAAGGACCAGGTGATCTTCAACATCAGCAAGGAAGGTGGTAAGACTCTGATCGCTACTGAAGACATGCCGTCTTTCGAAGACAACATATGGGGATTGTATCTTCAGAACACAGGTATTTCCAAGTTCGCAGGAAAGACTGTTCCTAAGATGCTTGCCGGAAAGAACCTTTCAGTAGAGCCTTACATCGGCGGCACCCGCCACGGTGTGTCAGGCAACAGTACTCCTAAGGATCTCGAGACAGCTCTTCAGATCGCATACCTGTACTTCACAGACCCAAGATTCGACGAGAACGAATACATGACCGGTATCAATCAGATCAACGCCCTTCTCCCTAACCTGAAGTCAAACCCTGACTTCCTGTTCCAGATCGAGATGAACAAGATCCTCTATGACAACAACCCTCGCGTTGTGGACCTCACCGAGGAGACTCTGGCAAAGGCAGATCTTGCTACAATCGAGCGCGTATATCGTGAACTGTTCGCAGATGCTGCCGGTGCTACCGTCACAATTGTTGGAAACGTCGACCTTGAGACTCTCAAGCCAATGGTTGAGAAGTATATCGGTTCCCTTCCTAAGGGCAAGAAGCCTACCACTATCAATAAGGCCAACATCATCTCCTTTGCAAAAGGCCAGGTTAATGAAGAGGTAAGACTCGCAATGCAGGCTCCTAAGTCTACTGTCGTTCAACTCTACACAGCATATGTCCCTGTAGACACCAAGAAGAGCGTTGCTCTCGAGGCTGCCAACTACATCATGGACATGGTATACACAAAGACTATCCGTGAGGATGAGGGCGGCACATACGGAGTAGGTACTTCTATGGTAGCCCAGAGGACTCCGGTGGAAAGGCTCATCACTCAGGTATACTTCAACACCAACCCAGAGGCTGTCGAGAAACTCAGTGCACTCGCAGTCAAAGGTCTGAAGGAACTTGCAGAGAACGGCCCTTCACAGGAGCACTTCAACATGGCTGTCGAGAACTTCAAGAAGAACATTCCAGAGTCTCGCATCAACAACAATTACTGGTACAACTGCATCCAGACATGGAACCAGCACGGAATTGACCGCGACGCAGAGTACGAGGCTGCCCTCAACTCCCTCACTCCGGAGGATGTGAAGGCTGCCGTACAGGAAGTCCTCTCACAGGGCAATGTGATCAACATCACATCTTTCCCAGCAAACTAACATAAAAGGACATAGAATATATCACAGGAGGTTGGCCATGGGGTCAACCTCCTTGTCTTTAATGCAGGTGTAAGTCTGCAGGGCAATACGTCTGATGCCCGGTTTATTTTGCTGAGCACGAAGCAGACTCCAAAGGGTCGGTTTCGTGCATCTATCGAGTGATGGCGGGTTGTCGGAAGGCTCCGCCAGAGTTCCGCTTCGCTCCATCCACCCTTCGGAACTTCGTTCCTACGGGAGCCGCTCACGAGGCCGCGGCCGGCCACGCTCTGTCGGAGCCTTCCGACAACTCTGCAGCATTCTTTTTCCATATCCACCAGAATCAAAAAATCGCCTGAGTTTTTGATTGTAAGGTCTACTTTATAAAGATTTTGCAATATTTACATGCTTTTCAGGGTCCAGAATCAAAAAATGGGGCTGATTTTTGATTGTAATCAGAGCATCTGGCAAACCACACGTCTGAACAACAACCGGATCATCTGTCATATGATGCTGCAAGACATCGGAGTACCTTTCTCTCGCTGATCCGATAGGTTGAAGAGAGGAAGTCCGCTATCCTCCGCACGTCATGCGGCGACAAATCATACACTGATTCCTTTCCTAAGTCCGGAACAATATCGTTGTCAATCCTTGAACAGAGTTCCATATCACTTACTGCTCTGTAGTTTGCTTTTCCAGCCTCATTTACGAGCATCCTCTCAATGCTAGTTAATGTAATTCCATTTTCGATGACATCCAGCGTCACCGGGTCAAGCCCGTTATTGTCTTTTTCCTGCTCAGCCTTCCATTCTTCTCCGGAAAGACGGTTCATATTGAACAGGAAGGAACGCGGGGTCACAAACATACTTTCCACTTCAGCAACATCAATCACAGATTCCCTCAGATATATTCCTGACTCTGACATCCGATATTCCGGAGGATAGGAATCCAACCTTGGAAGGTATTTATACATAGACTTCTTCCGAATAGGTTCTTCACTGAAATCTTTTCCCAATTCCTTTCTGAAATACACATTCGCTGACGAATATGGATATCCAAAAGGAGTAGGAGATACACCATGATGAAGAGGGTTCCTGAGGATATAACATATTGCTGCGAGAAGATGATGATATCCTTCCAGTTCCAGAACAAATGGATGCTTTTCACCAAGATGTCCTCTCCGTCTGTAACGGCTATTGAAATAGCGTGTATACAGATTCCATGCACGGGCCAAGAATGCCTCAGGACGTTCAGACCTTAAGCCCAGATGAGCATGCGTTGACATTTCTGCATCTGCCAGCAGAACAGAGTCGGTCTCATATGAAGCAATGGCAATGCAATTAAAAAGACGGATATGATCTTCTTCGGAACGACAGATGAGTTCATCTCCACCGGACATACATAAATGATATGGCTTCCTCATAATTCTTTTTGCCACAAAAGTATATGAGTATTTCCATCACGAGACTAAGAAACAGAAAAAATTATTATAAGAAAAGTGACATTTGACTAAAAAACAGAAAAAATTGACATAGCAAATCTTTTAGAATCAAAAAAGTCCTGTTGTTTTTGATTCTAATCTTCAGAACAGAGTCTTTTCGGCCTATATTGGGGATTTGACTATTCAGGATCAAAAAATCGTCTGAGTTTTTGATTCTGATCGGTTTATAGTTTAGAATGGAGTACTCAGCAACATGTCCACGCCGTCCGAACACATCCATAGCGCTACAAAAGACAAGCGGCTGACCAATATGGTCAGCCGCCGTTGTCTTTAAGTCATCTGGTCGATTACTCGCCTGGTTCGATTGCACCCATAGGGCAAGCGTCAGCGCATGTACCGCAGTCGATGCAGACGTTAGGATCGATAGTGTAGATGTCGCCCTCTGAGATTGCTCCTACCGGGCACTCTGGCAGACATGTACCGCATGCTGCGCAGTTTTCTGTAATTCTGTAAGCCATTTCTGTTATCCTTTAAATTGTTAATGTTTTCTTTACATCATCAATGCCGTCACGACATTCATAGTGCAAATTTAGTCAATAATTTCGATAATCAAAGACAGAGATAGGGCGATTTGTACTATCTTTGTGAAGATTTGATGGCTATAGACATGAAAAGAATATACATATTAATCGCTTTTCTTCTGCTTGCGGCGACAGGAGCTGCGGCGCAGGAGAAATATTCCAACGGACTGGAGATCGACAGGACCGTACACAATTTCGGGGACATCATGCTCGGGAGCGGTCCTGTGTCGTGTACCTTCACGTTGAAGAACACCGGTGACAAGCCTGCAGTGATATATAATGTCACCACCACATGCGGATGTACCGATGTGGACTGGACCAAGGAGCCGATCCGTCCTGGAAAGGAGGGAAAGATATCCGTGACGTATTCCAATGACGAGGGACCGTATCCTTTTGACAAGAGTCTTACTGTATACATGTCCGATGTGAAGAAGCCGGTGATCCTGAAACTCAGAGGTGTGAGCATGGAGAAGAAGAAGCCTCTGGAAGAACTGTATCCTGTTCATTACGGAAGTCTTGCAGTCAGGGAGGAGATAAACAAATGCGGAAATCTGGAGCAGGGCGGACGCAAGAGCGAGTCCGTGATGGTGGCTAATCTTTCCTCTTCACCCCTTTCGGTATCATTTACGGACATATCTGAAAATCTGGAAGTTGCAGTGACTCCCAATCCTATTCCGGCCAAAGGGACAGCGGAAATGACCTTTACCGTTTCGGCAGACAGAGAACTTTGGGGAAAGAACATGTATTGGGCGACTCCAGTGGTGAACGGAAAGACATATAAGAACGGAGAGGGCGAATCCAGACTGGGTTTCTGGGCCTTCACCAAGGAGAATTTCAACAGCATGACGGAGGACGAGAGGGCAAAGGGTCCAAGACCGATGTTCAAGGAGAGCACCTACTCGTTCGGAAAGATAAAGAAGGGAGAGACCGTGCATGCTTCCTACACATTCAGGAATGAGGGGCGTAGTCCTTTCAGGGTCTACCGTGTCAATGCCGATGCCTGCTGCTGGTCGCATAGTGATATTCCTGTTGCGGCTCCGGGAGAGTCTGTGACTTTCAGGGTACATGTGGACACCAAGGACATGCCTGTGGGAGAGGCACTTGTGATCGTCACTCTGACGACGAACTCCCCATTGAGGCCTATCGTGAATCTTTTTGTTGCCGGTTATATTGAATAGTTTTCATATGTGGCATATTGTTGTTGATGCGTTACGGAATTCGATTCTGATCACGGGCCTGGTGGTCGTGATGATGATGATGATCGAGTCGTTGAACATCGAGTCGAAGGGCATGGTGTTCAAGGGACTGAGGAAGACGAAGTTCGGTCAGGTGGTAGTGGCGGCTCTTCTGGGATCTGTTCCCGGATGCATGGGCGGTTTTGCCACGGTATCCCTGTACACCCACAGGATGTTCAGTTTCGGTGCCCTGGTGGCTATGATGATCGCGTCATCGGGGGATGAGGCCTTCGTGATGCTGGCGATGATTCCGGATCAGGCACTGCTGCTTTTTGCGATACTTTTCGTCCTTGCGATATTTGTCGGCGTGGCGGTGGATCATATATATGACAGGGTACATGCCAGAAAGTGCAATAAGGAGCATCACCATGACTGCGGTCCTGAGACCGAATGCGATGAAGGTTATGTGGTGCATTGTCATGACGGAGAGAATGAAGAGACTCCTAATAAGGCCAGAAGGCATTACGGATGGAAGAGGATGGTGATGTTTGCGGGACTTGCGTTGTTTATCGGAGCATTGGCGACAGGACACCTCGGACATGACCATAGTGCCCACGAAGGACATGTTCACGAATCAGTGACGGATCCGGAGCATGAAGGTCATGATGCATGCTGCGCGCACGGGCATCTGCACTGCGAGGGACACTTGCATGAAGAGCATGAAGAGGGCGGAATGAGCATCAACCTTCTGAGCGAGGACTGGATGAATGTACTATTTGCAGGGCTCAGTGTGATCGTGTTGTTCGTGCTTCTTTTCGCTTCGGATCATTTTGTGGAGGAGCACCTATGGCACCATATCATCAGAAGGCATCTGCCGACCATTTTCGCTTGGACTTTCGGAGTGCTTCTCGTGCTTGGGATAGGAATGCAGTATGTGGATGTGAGCAGATGGATAAGTGACAACACTTTGCTTATGATTCTTCTTGCGACCTTGATCGGCATCATCCCGGAGTCGGGTCCTCATATGATATTCGTGACTCTGTTCGCTGCAGGCATTGTGCCGTTCCCTGTGCTTCTGGCAAGTTCGATATCGCAGGACGGTCATGCGGGTCTTCCTCTTCTGGCAGAGAGCAGGAAGAGTTTCCTGTGGGCAAAGGCCATCAACTGCATAGTTGCCATTGCTGCCGGGCTTGTGGCAATGCTCGTGATGTAATCATTTGACTGTCACCGTAGGAAGGTCGCTCCACAGAGTGGTATAGTGCGGAGACTGCCTTTCACTCGACGACCTGACGCGGCCGCTCCCCTGCACTGCAAACCTGACGGTTCCTTTTCCGAAGGAGCCGTTTATCGCATCCAGGGCTTCCGTGATCCTGTGTTCGCGTCCGATGAAATCCTTATCTTCAAAAAGGGAAGGAGTCACGTCTTCTTCCTGCATTATATCCGTGGCCACCACTCCGGCCTTCTTATAGCCGTATCCCGTACGGAATAGTTCTCGCGCCGCTGCTACGGCCTTGGTGACAATGATCTTCTGGTCGTTGGTGGGATCGTCGAAGTGGACGAGGGAGTGGCCGCAGGTCTGCGGAGCATCGTCCCTGAACCTGTTGGTGAAGGCAAAGACATTAATCTCAGAGGCCACCGAACCCTGACTTCTGAGTTTTTCAGCGACTCCTGATGCAAAGTTGGCGACCTGTTCGCAAAGGTCCTCAAGGCCGAATATCTCATGAGAGAAACTGCGCGAGACGCAGATAGACTGGCGGGCCTCAAATCCGTCTTCAAACTCTATGCAAGGGGTACCGCGGAGTTCCTTCCAGGTCCTGACTCCTGTCAGTCCGAAGAGCCTTCTGACGGCACTCTCATACAGTTGCGTATAGTCATAGGCCGTGCGGATACCCATTTCATGGAGTTTCGCCGCAGTACGGCGTCCTATGCCCCATACATCCTCAACAGGAAACTTTCTCAGGACCTTCTCTATGTCCTGAGGTCTGTGCATATAGCATCCTCCGCGGAGCCTGGGATACTGCTTGCAGAGTTTCGAGGCGATCTTGGCGAGGGTCTTGGTAGGCGCTATGCCTACGGACACGGGGATGGAGGTCATCTTCCAGCACCTGGCGGAGATTTCCTTTGCATAAGTGTCGAAATCGACATTGGAGATTCCCCGCAGGTCCAGAAAGGCTTCATCTATGGAATATACTTCGATGGACGGACTGAATTCTTCAAGGACGAGGCGGACCCTGCGGGACATGTCGCCGTACAGGGCCATGTTTCCAGAAAACACCGTGACCCCGTTCTGCTCCACGATACGGCGTATCTTGAAGAAGGGGGCGCCCATCTTTATACCGAGAGCCTTGGCTTCATTGCTGCGCGCGACTGCACATCCGTCATTGTTGGACAGGACGATGACAGGCTTTCCCTGCAGGTCAGGCCTGAAGACCCTCTCGCAGGATGCGAAGAAATTGTTGCAGTCGGCAAGAGCGAACATATCTACATCTTCTTTATGACATAGGTGACCACGCCCCAGACCATGAAACTGTTCTCGGGTGTGATCTCTATCGGCTTGTATGCGGTATTATGCTCGTTGGCTGGCATCAGGCGTACTTTGCCGTCCCCTATTTCCATGCGTTTGACGGTATATTCCCCATCTATATAGCATACGGCCTTGCAGCCGTTGTACGGATCGACGGCGCGGTCTACTATGATGATATCCCCTTCGTCCATGGCGGCATCGACCATCGACACTCCGCTCACACGGAAGAAGAAGGTGGAAGCCTTATGCCGCACGAGAAGTTTCATCAGGTCCAGTTTCTCCCTGATGTCTTCAGCGGGCGAAGGAAAGCCGGCCTTCACCTCTCCGAGCAGTTCCCCTTGCGATTCCGTCCCGAAGTCCGGAATCTTTGGTTCGAATTTGTCCATATTGCTATTGTTGATAATACAAATATAGCAATAATCATGTCATCTTGTTTGTGCGTATTATCTATTGATATAAAATCAACAACCGATGAAAACCGACAGACTGCTTATCATTTTTGCGGCTTTGATGCTATTTGTCAACTGCAATGATGCGCCCTTGGGGCATTCTCCTTATGAAAAGGAAATTTCACAGAGACTAGTTGAGATGAGCCTGGAAGAGAAAGCCGGGCAACTTGTACAGTTGAACATCGACAAGATCTGCGACCCGAACACTCTTGAACTGATGCCTGATGCGATGGAAGAGATTTTCGGACGTTACAAGATCGGATCGATTCTCAATACCATGGGAGAAAATTGTCCTGATCAGGAATGGATGAGGAATGTCATGGAGCAGATTCAGAAGTACTCGATCAAAGGATGCGGAATTCCATGTATCTATGGTCTGGATATGATTCATGGAGCAAGTTATCTCGCAGAAGGCACTTTGTTTCCGCAAGAGATCAATCTGGGAGCGACATTCAATCCGGAACATGCGGAGAACATGGGCAAGGTGCTGGCATATGAGACCCGTTCGATGGATGTACGATGGGTATTCTCTCCGGTCATGGATTTAGGAAGAAATCCGGTGTGGCCGCGCCAATGGGAAAGCTGGGGAGAAGATGCATACCTGCAGACCGTGATGTCAGAAACGGAAACCCGTGCGATTCAGGGAGAGGACCGGGACAATATCGGCATGAACAATACTGCAGCATGCATCAAGCATTATCTGGGTTATGGCGTCCCTGTAACGGGAAAGGACAGAACGCCGGCAATCATCCCTGATTACGAATTACGTGAAAGATATTTCCGTCCTTTCGAGGCATGCATCAAGGCTGGGGCCCTTTCATTGATGGTGAACTCCGCTTCCATCAACGGAATACCGACACACGCCAATCATAAACTGCTGACAGAATGGGTCAAGGAAGATCTTGATTGGGACGGACTGATCGTGACCGACTGGGCAGATATCGACAACCTGTACGAAAGGGATCATGTAGCCGCAGACCGGAAGGAGGCCATAGCGATGGGAATAAATGCCGGAGTGGACATGATAATGGATCCATATAAGCCGGAAATCACAGAAGACATATGTGACCTTGTCCGTGAAGGCATCATCAGTGAAGAGCGTCTGAATGACGCCGTTGCACGTGTGCTCAGACTTAAATACAGACTTGGCTTATTCACAAACCCTACAATGGATTCAGACCGGCCGTTTGTCGGAAGTGACGAGTTCGCACGACTTGCGTATGATGCGGCCGTAGAATCGCAGGTACTGCTGAAAAACAATGGCATCCTCCCACTAAGAAAAGACATGAAGATACTCGTGACAGGACCAAACGGCAATTCCATGCGATGCCTGAACGGCGGATGGTCATACACATGGCAGGGTACGAACAACCCCAGATATGTAGAGAAATACAATACCATCTTCGAGGCAGTCAAAGCAAAGTTCCCATCAACCAGATATGCAGCAGGCGTATCATACATCGAAGATTGGGCAGGACAGGATGAAGATGCTTCCGGTATCCTGGATGCCGTTTCAGCCGCACGTGACTGTGACGTCATACTGGCTTGTATCGGCGAAAATTCATATTGCGAGACTCCCGGGAACATCAATGACCTTACCATTTCCGCCAATCAGAGAAACCTGGTAAAGGCACTTGCCAAGACAGGCAAACCCATCATCCTGATTCTGAACGAGGGCAGACCACGGGTCATTAACGAAATCGAACCTATAGCAGATGCTGTAGTTGACATTCTGCTGCCGGGTAATTACGGTGGAGACGCATTGGCTGCGCTCCTGTGCGGGGATGAGAATTTCAGCGGAAAACTGCCTTTCACATATCCGAAATATGTGAACTCGCTTCACACATATGACTTCAAGGTATCAGAAAAAAGGGAAATGATTGACGGAGCATACAATTACGACGCAAAAATGGATGTACAGTGGAGTTTTGGAGACGGACTGAGTTATACGACTTTCAGATACTCGGATCTGTCTGTTGACAAGAGTACATTCAGGAAAGGCGATTCCATCAGGTTCAGCGTGAATGTCACCAATATAGGTCCATGTGCCGGAAAGGAAAGCGTATTGCTATATTCAAGCGATCTGGTAGCGTCCATGATTCCTGATGTAAAGCGTCTGCGCGCCTTCGATAAGATATCCTTATCTCCAGGCGAAACAAAGACAGTAGAATTCACATTAGATTCAGCCGACCTGGCCTTTGCTGGAGATGACGGACAATGGCATCTTGAACCGGGAGAATTCAGAATTTCAATAGGAACTGAATCGGCAATCATCTGCTGCATCGAATGACAGATAACGGCACAAGGTCAAACACCTTGTGCCGTTTGTCAATATTCAAACACCAGTTCTCCTCCGGCCATCAGTTCGTCATGAGAAATCCTCCAGTCATCGAGCACATGGCCATTGAATATGACCCTATGCACTTTGAAGGTACGGTCCGAAAGATTCTTCGCTACGATTTCAAGTGTCTTGCCTGATTGCAGTTTCAGTTCGGCACGTCTTACGCATGGCGCCCCCAACTCATACCAGCCGTCTGCAGGATTGAGCATATACAGGCCTAGACTTGACATGATATACCAGGCACTCATCTGACCACAGTCCTCATTTCCGTCAAAGCCTTTCCTGTCTGTAGAATAGCACTCGGAAAGGATTTCCCGGACCCGCAGTTGCGTTTTTTCCGGGCGTCCTATACGGTTGTACAGATAGGCGACATGGTGACTCGGCTCATTGCCATGTATGGAACGGTTACCTCGTTCCGGCTTGAAGAAGACATCATCAAAATAGTCATCAAGTCTTTCTTCCATCACATCATTCCCTCCCATAAGCTGGACCAATCCCTCCACATCGTAAGGGATGCACCATAAGGCAGTCAAAGGTGAGCACTCGGTATAATGGTTGCCGGAATCAGGAGCGATCCATGAGCCGTCTGAAGCTCTCGGCAAGAAAAGCGCAGAATCAGCATTCCACAGGTTACGGTAATTCATGGAACGCTTTCGGAAGTACTCCGCATCTTCATGATGTCCGGTCGCATCTGCCATAATGGAAGCCGCAATATCCTGAAGGCCGAAATCCTGTGTGCGGGACACGGATTCGGCAGTTTCATCTCCTGCGACATATCCTATTTCCATATATCTGCCAAGTCCGGCACGGGTTTCGGGAAAATCACCGAAATTACCCCTGTCCGGCCAATGGTTATCCCTATCGCCGACCTGAGGTATAACAGCATTCTTTCTAATAGCCGCATACGCCTGTTCCACATCGAAGCCACGGAAGCCTTTTGTCCAAGC
>JAFVHZ010000192.1 GCA_017474265.1 Bacteroidales bacterium
ATTAGTGTAACACCTTAAACATCTATCGAAAATGGAGATCAAAGCAGCAGAAGTTGCAAAACTTCGTCAAATGACAGGCGCTGGTATGATGGACTGCAAGAAGGCTCTCGTTGAAGCAGAGGGTGACTTCGAGCGTGCAAAGGAAATCATCCGCGAGAAAGGTAAACTCGTTGCAGCAAAGCGTGCTGACCGCGAGACTTCAGAAGGTGCTGTAATAGCAAAGGTAAACGGTGGAAAGGCTATCGTAGTAGGTCTCGGTTGCGAGACTGACTTCGTGGCAAAGAACGCTGAGTTCCAGGCACTTGCTGAGGCTATCGCTGAGGCGGCTATCGCTAATTTCCCAGCAGACAAGGAGGCTCTCATGGCTTGCGTGCTCGCTGACGGAAGGACAGTTGAGGCTGCTGTTACCGAGCAGACAGGTAAGACAGGTGAGAAGCATGTCATTGTCGGCTATGAAACAGTAGAGGCACCTTTCATTTCAGCATACATGCATAAGATCACCGGCAAACTTGCAGCAGTAGTCGGATTCAACAAGGAGTTCGATGCACAGGTTGCCAAAGGTGTTGCAATGCAGGTTGCTTCAATGAATCCTGTCGCAGTATCAGCAGAGTCAGTACCTCAGAGCGTTATCGACACTGAACTTAAGACTGCTACTGAGAAGACTAAGGAAGAACTCGTTCAGAAGGCAGTTGACGCTGCCCTCAGCAAGGCAGGCATCAACCCTGCACATGTTGACAGCGAGGCTCACATCGAGTCTAACCAGGCTAAGGGCTGGATCACAGCAGAGCAGGCAGAGCAGGCACGCGAGATCATCAAGACCGTTTCTGCAGAGAAGGCAGCAAACCTTCCTGAGCAGATGGTGGCAAACATCGCCAAAGGTCGTCTCCAGAAGTTCTTCAAGGAGCAGACTCTCGAGGAGCAGGGCTACCAGATGGGTGACGGCAAGACTCCAGTAAAGGATGTCATCAAGGCTGCCGACGCTGAGGCTAAGGTAGTAGTCTTCAAGAGACTCTCACTCGCTGACTAATATCGGGATTTCCCTACAACATAAAATGGCGACCCATCCGGGCCGCCATTTTTATTTTTCCGGTATCATCGACGGATGATTCTCCATACTCCGATTGCGTATAGCCCGATCAGGAGTGTGTGGACCGAAAGTTTGAGGACGAGGTTCATATCAGGCAGCAGCAGGGATCCTCCATATACGGCTCCCATCAGAAGGAAGATAAGTCCCAGACGTCCCCAACGATATGGGATAGGGTAGTACTTCGCTCCGAGGACGGAACTGATGACGAACATGACGATGTAACTTGCCAGATGTCCGAAGGCTGCGGCCCAGTAAGAATACTTTGGCATGAACAGCACTATCACAATGGCAGTGACGACAAGACCCGAAAGGGTGATCCAGATGGCCATGTCTGTCTTTCCCGAGAGTTTGTACCACATCGAAACATTGAAGAGCATTCCCAGGATCATGTATGAAAGAAGCATGACAGGGACAACTCCGACGGCGCTACGGAACTGCGGGCCGAGAATCAGCGCTATCACATCAATATAGAGTATCACTCCAAGGAACACCATTCCGCAGAATGCGGTGAAATACTCCTGTACAGAGGCATATAAAGCCTTGGAGTCCTTTTCGCGCGCCCGGCGGAAGAAGAACGGCTCAGCAGCGTATCTGAACATCTGGATGAACAGGTTCATGATGACAGCCAGTTTCACAGCAGCCTGATACAGACCTAGCGATGACCTCCACGCTTCCGCATTGGTGTCGAAATATCTGAACAGGATTCTGTCAAGGAAATCATTTACCACGCCTGGCAGGGCCGCTACCATAAGCGGCAGTGAGTAGGCAAGCATCTGCTTGAGGAGTCTTGCATCCATCCTGAAACTCAGTCTGAGGATGTCCGGAATGAACAGAAGTCCGCAGACTATGCAACTGATGAATATCGCGAAGATGACATAACTGAAGTCAGGAACTGCCGGGATGAACTTCAGGAGCCATCCTGCGCTCTCCACATGTGACGGGAACCACAGGAAAAGCACCAGGTTCGCCACGGTCTCGGTAATGATCTTGATCGTCTTCAGTATGGCGAACTTCCAGGCATTGTTCTGCTGCCGCAGTTTTGCGAACATGATGGCGGTTATGGCGTCCAGGGCAAGGATGCCGCCCATGTACATTATGCATGATCCATATCCGTCATAGCCCAGGGCAGATGCGATGGGTGAAGCGAACGCTATCATCAGGGCAAGGAATGTGGCGCTGATGCCGAAGACTGTGACGAAGGCATTGGCATACACCTTCTTCGGGTCCACTCCCTCCTTGTTCGCGAATCTGAAGCATCCCGTTTCAAGACCCATTACCAGAACCACCTGAAGGACGGCGATGTATGCCATGAATTCCGTGACCACGCCATAGTTTTCAGGAGAAAGCACTCTGGTGTAGATCGGGACGAAAAGGAAGTTTATGATGCGGGCCAGGATTGTGCTCATTCCGTAAATGACGGTCTGCCCGGCCAATTGTTTCAACGGATTTGCCATAATGACCGCAAAAATAGTTATTTTTGTCGGGTTAAAGAATCAGATATATGAAAAGAATATTTTTTGGAACAATAATCTTGTCTGCGCTGCTGCTTGTCTTTTCTTCATGCGGAACACGTAATGCACGGAAGGCGGCGGGAGCACTGTCCGACAGTCTGAAAACAGCACTTGAAATGGAAAACAAAATGATGGAAGAGCCGGAGTTCGAAATCGTGACGACTCACGGCACAATGAAACTGAAACTTTACAGCAAGACCCCGAAACATCGGGACAACTTCGTGCAACTCGTAAAGGAGAAATATTATGACGGAATCCGCTTTCACAGAGTCATAGAAGGCTTCATGATCCAGGCGGGAGACCCTTATTCAAGAGATACTTCCAAAATAGACCTCTGGGGTCAGGGTGGTCCCGATTATACCGTCCCTGCAGAATTCGTCAACGAATACTGGCACAAGAAGGGAGCCATTGCAGCAGCCCGCAAGGGTGATATGGCCAATCCTCGCAAGGCATCTTCAGGATCGCAGTTCTACATCGTCCATGACGAGAACGCATGTCTCCACCTCGACGGCCAGTACACCATTTTTGGAGAAGTCACAGAGGGTCTGGACGTCATCGACAGGATTGCAGCGGTGCCGGTGGACAGATATGACCGTCCGTATGAGGATGTCATCATAAAGGAGATCCGCCCTGTTTCAGTACCTGTTGCCGACCCGGAGGAACCTGCTGATACCTTGAAGACCGAATAACCATGAACCTCAAAGGCAGATTCGACACCATCTTTTTTGATGCCGACGACACCCTCTGGGAAAACGAGGCCTTCTTCCGTGCGGCAGAGGCGCAGTTCACGGAACTTCTGGCCGACTACACGGAGCCGGAAGGCGTACAGGAACTTCTCTGGCGCAAGCAGGAAGACAACATCCCTCTCTTCGGATACGGATCGAAGACCTATATGATAGGAATGACCGATGCTGCGGTGGAACTTTGCGGCGGACACCTCCCGGACAGGATATATCACGGCGTCAAGAGGATCATTACGGACCTTGCATATCATGAGTTCGAACTCATGGACGGCGTGGAAGAAGTCCTGCAGGCTCTGCACGGAAGATATCGCCTAATCGTGGCTACGAAGGGCGACCTTCCGGAACAGATGAACAAATACCGTCTGTCCGGCCTGGACAAATATTTCCACCATTGCGAGGTCATGGAGAACAAGGACGAGAAGAACTATATCGAACTTGCCCGCAAGCACGACCTTCGTCCGGAACAGTTGTTGATGATAGGTAATTCAGTGAAGTCCGACATCGCCCCGGTCGTCAACATCGGCGGAACGGCCATACATATTCCGCATGAGATCGTCTGGGTACACGAAATGATGGACATGCCGGAGTCGGACAGGATAATCGAAGTCCAGAACATCCGTGAAATTGTTCCGATTCTCCTTTAAAGACAAATTTTCCTGTTTTTGAAACTCAATGTTGTGTTTTGGCACAATATTCGCAATAAACTTACACCGAATAGTTTTTTCATAGGTTAAGTTTTAGGTTAGAATTGCGGAGCCCTTTCGATGCGAATCGAGAGGGCTCTATCTTTGTATTTACTGTCAAGTCGGAAAATCTTATTATATTTGCATGATACTTACTGAATTTATGAAAAAACATAGTTTTGGAGAATGGATGATTGCGGTAAGACCGTGGTCTTTTCCGGCTTCGGCAATGCCGATCGTTGTGTCTCTTGCCTTTCTTTTCTTCAGAGGCGCAGAAATCAACTGGATATACGGAATATGGGTGCTTTTGACGATGATCCTTTTCCATACTGCAGGAAACACCTGGAGTGACTACTTCGACTATAAGAAGAAGGTCGACAGAGAGGACACGTTCGGAGCGAAGACACTCACCACAGGAATGTTCCAGCCTAACGAAATCAGGACCCTTGCCATTGTACTTCTCACTATTGCATGTGCGAGCGGCATAGCACTTTTATTCTGTACCGGCCTTACGGTCCTCTGGTGCGGACTTGCTGGCGTTGTTCTTGTCCTTCTTTATCCATGGCTCAAGTATAATGCTTTAGGAGATATAGACATCCTTCTCTGCTTTGCTGCGATACCGATGGTAGGAACGACGTTTGCGGTGACCGGTGCCATCGACTGGAACGTGCTCTTTGTTGCCCTTCCTGTTGGTCTCATCACAGACGGCATCCTGCATGCGAACAACACCAGAGACATCGCACATGATTCCAGGGCGGGAATACGTACTTTCGCCATGGGAATAGGTGTCAAGGCCTCAGCATGGTTCTATACATTCGAGATGACCTTCCCTTATATATGGGTCGGGGTCCTTTCCATTGCAGGCGTGCTTCCTTTGCATACCATCATCATCTTCCTGACCCTGCCTGTCGCTCTTGGTTGTGCCAAGACCATGCGTGACGGCGTGAATTCCGGAAAGGAACTCATTGCTGACCTTGATGTGCGTACTGCGAACCTTCAGTTGATGTTCTCGGTTCTTCTGAGTGCCGCCTTCGTTGCATCCAGATTCATCTAAGGCATGACATCCGTTTCAAAGACATCTTTGTCAAAGCCCGTAGTCGGGATGTGCATCGCGGCCGTTCTGTGGACCGTGATGTTCTCTCCGTGGACATCCCCGCATGTCAATTTCTGGGTCATGATGACATGTTCGGGCATCACCCTCACCGCCTATTCGACATGGGCATCACCAGGCTGGTGGAAAGATATCCGCATTGATCTGACTAACATTGTCCTTGGCGTCCTTCTGGCTGCTGTTCTGTGGGGGATATTCTGGTTAGGGGAGTACCTGTCGACTCTCATGTTCGATTTTGCCCGTCCTCAGGTGGATATGATATATGGAATGAAGGAGGGGGAGAATCCTTGGGTCCTGACGGCACTGATGCTTCTGATAATCGGTCCGGCAGAAGAGATCTTCTGGCGCGGCTACATACAGAAGAACCTGTCGAAGAGGTGGAACCCGGACCTGGGTTTTGTCGTGACCACCTTGGTCTATGGCCTGGTGCATCTGTCCAAGTTCAACTTCATGCTCATCATGGCAGCCTTTGTGGCCGGTTTCGTATGGGGACTGGCATACCGGTTCTTCCCTGAGAAATTCGGTGCCATCGTCATTTCCCATGCCCTTTGGGACTGTGCCGTCTTCATCTGGTTCCCTATAGGATGATTTTGCGCGAAATGTAACCTCTTGTGTTTTGCGCTAATTTGATGTAGTAAATGGAGAAGTCGTGCGTCTAATGTACGGAACTGAAAAGATACTGAAAAGGAATGGAAAAAAACGAATTGGATTTCGCGCGGATCGTAAGAGAGCATAAAGGGACGATATACACAGTCTGCTACATGTTCTCCAAGGATGAGGAGGAGGTCGCCGACCTTTTCCAGGACATCCTGGTCAATCTCTGGAACGGTTTTGCCAAGTTCCGTGGCGACAGCAGTGTAAGGACGTGGATCTACCGCGTGAGCCTCAACACCTGCATCTCGGCGGAACGCAAGAAGAAGCGCAGAGGTGAGAGCGTTCCCCTCGACATGGACATCAATCTATTTGATGACTCGGCAGAGGACCTTAAGCAGATCAGGATGCTCCAGAGCCGCATCAGCAGACTTGGGCCTTTCGACAGGGCGATAGTGCTTCTGTGGCTTGAGAATCTCAGTTACGACGAGATAGGTGCGATAGTAGGAATCACCTCTAAGAATGTTTCAGTCCGTCTTTTCAGAATCAAGGAACAACTCAGGAACATGTCAAACGAAGAATAAGGCACACGGCAATGGAAAACAATCTCATATCTCACGAACTCGAGCAGATGCGCTCACAGATAAGCGCTCTTAAGG
>JAFVHZ010000193.1 GCA_017474265.1 Bacteroidales bacterium
GGTGGCAAGTTGCATGATTCCGTACATCTCGACCCTCACCGGATGGCCGATGGAAGAAAAACCATATAAATAATACAATATTCTGTATATCGGTCGGATTTGAAAACCATGGCCGCCCGTGGCCGTGTGAACGGGAGGGGCACACGAAGTGGGAGGGATTCAGTTTTCAACCCCGACCGGTATACAGAACCAGATGTTCATTAATATGAAGAAGTTATTGACATTCATCATTGCGGCAGGAACGGTCATAAGTGCCGATGCCGTAAACATAAAGGGAACAGTAAAGACCACTGACGGAGCCGGACTGGCAGGAGTCGTCGTATCCGACGGCCTGAATACAGTGCTGACAGACGAAAAAGGAAGATGGGAAATGGACGCTGATGAAGACAGCAGATTCGTGTTCATATCCACCCCTTCAGGCTACATCTCATCCACACTTGAAGGTCCCACACTCTTCTACAAGGAAATCGCCAAGGACACAGGCCGGAAAAAGAAAAGTTACGACTTTCTCGTGCAGGCCAATCCTAAGGATGACACAAACCACAATGTGATAGTGATTGCAGACCCCCAGATCAGCGAAAGGAACGAACTTCCTGAACTGGAGAAGCACTCCGACGACATAACTCAGTTCGTGAAGGGAATGGACGGAGACTACACCTTCGGACTATGCCTCGGTGACATCGTAGGATGGGACCACAGCATCTACCCTGAATACAACAGAATCATGGGCAAGGCCGGCTTTGAATACAGATACGTCATCGGCAACCACGACATGACCAACTACGGCCGCTCGCATGAGACATCAATGAGAAACTACGAGGACATATTCGGACCGTGCTGGTACTCGTTCAACGTAGGAAAAGTACATTATATAGTATTGAACGACAACTTCTTCGTCGGACGGGACTGGTACTATATCGGATATCTTGACGAGAGGCAGTTAAGGTGGCTCGAGAACGACCTTTCATACATTCCTGAAGGCTCGCAGGTGGTGGTATCGATGCACATTCCGACGACTCTGGACAAGTCTGACCGCGAAGCATTCAGCACCGGAACCATGCTTGACAACCTCAGCAACAAGCCTGCACTCTATCAGATGCTTCTTCCATATCAGACTCTGATCCTTTCTGGACACATGCACACCGCCGACTACGAGCAGATCGCTCCGAACATCGCAGAAATCAACATCGCAGGCCTCTGCGGAGCATGGTGGTGCGGAGAAGTATGCATCGACGGATCTCCTGCCGGATACAAGATATTCGACATGGACGGCGACAAGGTAGAATGGATATACAAGGGCTGCGGCCATCCTCTGGACTATCAGATGAAGGTCTACGCCGACGACCCGTCATATCCGGAAGAAATCATAGCAAATGTATGGGACTACGACCCTGCATGGAAGGTCGAGTATTTTGAAGACGGGAAGAAGGTCTGCGACATGGAGAGATTCAAGGCACAGGACCCTCTGGCAAAGGAACTATATAAAGATCCTGCTTCATTGAAAAGGACATGGGTCTATGCAGCGCCTACAGAAAACATGTTCAGGGCGAAACGTTCCGTGACAGCACAGACGCTTGAAGTCCGCGTGACCGACCGTTTCGGCAGAGTGTATTCAAAGAAAATCGAAAGATGATGGCAGCACCAGGCAAAAGAATCATAACTATAGACATTCTTCGCGGCATCACGATATTTGCAATGATCCTATGTGCAAATATCGGATACCAGTCAGACCTGCCTGCATGGATGTTCCATGGGCAGACCCCTCCGCCGACATATGAATTCAATCCTGACGTAGCCGGCATCACATGGGTCGACCTCGTTTTCCCGTTCTTCCTCTTCACCATGGGAGCGGCCTTCCCTCTTGCCATGCGCAAAAGACTCGACAATGGAGTGAGCAGATGGGAAGTGACAGGGAGCCTGTTCAGAAGATGGCTCACACTCACCGTCTTTGCCATAGTACTCGGAAATGCATATCAGATAGGGGCAAGTCCGCGACCGGCCTTTGTCAAAGGCATCTTCAGTCTCGCCCTTTGGGGCGTGATGTTCATGTCTCTCGTCAGACTGAAGGACGATAAGAAATGCCGTCTGATGAATAATGCAGGCATGTTCCTCCTGGTAGTGATGGCGGTTCTCGGAACGGATTACATGGGCCTGAAACTCAGCAGATGGAACAGCGACATCATCATAATGATCCTTGCGAACATCGCCATCTTCGGAGGACTTATATGGATGTTCACAAAAGACAGCATCCGTCTCAGATGGCTCGTGCTTCTGTTCATAATCGCACTCAAGGCGCTCAGTTCATATACTCCTGAGGTCCTTTCATGGGTGCCGTCGATGGCAAGCATCGGATGGTTCTTCAGTTGGGGATTCCTCCAATATCTTGTCATAGCGATTGCCGGTTCCATCGTCGGAGACAAACTTCTTGACCACTCAAGATCTGGAGAAGCCGCTCAGATCGACACCTGTCACATTGCAGCAGGCATAATTGCGCTTGCCGCAGCGCTGGTCCAGTTGTGGGGACTTTTCACACGCCACATTGCGGCGGACTTCATCATATCGGCCGTACTAGGTCTGACATTCGTCCTCCTAACATACAGAAGGCGCAACATCATGACCTGGCTCGGATATTTCGGATTCGCATTCATGCTTGTCGGCATCATCTTCGACCCGATTGACGGAGGAATAACAAAAGACCACTGCAACCTGTCATACATGCTGACAACCACAGGAATGACAGCACTCACAGGAGCATTTGTCCTGGCCCTTGAACTCAAGTGGCAGATAAAGGGACGCGGACTCAGCGGATGCGGTCAGAACCCGATGCTGGCCTACACAGTGACCAACTTTCTGACAGGTCCTGTTCTGACCATGTGCGGCATCACTGCATGGCTCGATGCCATCAGCGTAGGATCACCGTTCTGGGGAGTGGTCAGAGGCCTGTTCTTCACACTCCTGATGGTCGCCGTCACATGTTTCTTCACAAACAGGAAACTCTTCTGGCGCAGTTAATACACCACACAGAAAACACCGACTGACATTGCCAGCCGGTGTTTTCTATATACTTTTACCCTAAAGTGTTTCGAGTATCTGCCATATCTGGTAGAGTCCGCGAGGAACATGGAAGCAGCCCTTCCACTTTCCGCCCTTGAGGGTAAGAAGAACCTCTCCGCGACGGTTCAGGTAGCCGAACCACTCCGGGTACTCCTGATCCTTGAAATGGGTCCACATATAGTCGTGCAGTTTCTTGAACCACTCGAGACACTGCTCGTTGCCGGTAAGTTGATATCCCTTGATCATGCAGATAGCAGACTCAAGATGCACCCACCAGAGTTTCTGGTCCCACTCGAGCTTCTGCATAGGAGCCTTCTTTATGTCCTGGAAATAGAAGATTCCGCCATATTCCTTGTCCCATCCGAACTCGATGACACTGAGAGCGATCTCAACACACTTGTCGATAAGGGCCTTGTCATTTCTGCGGATACCGAGATTCATCATGAACCAGAGAGCCTCAAGGTCATGGCCCGGATTGATTTCACGTCCTTCGAAACAGTCGATAGGGGTTCCGTCTGGAGAGACATTCTCAAGCATCACGCCGAATTCCGGATGATAGAAGACATTGAGGATCTCGCTCAGACACTCGTCTATGGTCGTATCGAGAAGACTCTTGTCTTCGAGGATATGCTCCACTTCAAGAGCCATGTTGCAGATGATCATCGGAAGAGCGAATCCCTTCATAGGGCGTGTTCCGGGATATGACTTCTCCCACCTTCCCTTAGGGTCATTACGGCGGTCAAGAATCCTCTGAAATGTCTTAAGAGCGATTTCCTTATACTCTTCGCTTCCTGTCGCCTCGGCGAGTTGGGCAAAGGCCATGCAGGCAAATGTATTGGAGAAGATATTGTACGGCTGTATGATCGGCTTTCCCTCGCGGGTGACAGAGAAATAGAAGTCATAGTTGCCGTCGTGCGCATACTTCTTCAGGAACTCAGCGCCCTGGATCGCACAATCTAGCCATTCCTGCTTCTTCTCTACCTTGTTATACAGCATTGCGAACATCCACACTTCCCTGCCCTGAAGCCAGATGAACTTGTCAGTATCGAAGACGCTTCCGTCGCGGTCAAGGCAACTGAAGTATCCGCCATATTCCAGATCCTGTGATTTTTCCAGCCAGAAAGGCAGTACACTGTCAAGGAGTTCGTGTTTATATTGCTCTGCGAGTTTCTTGAAATCCATAATATTTACAGGTTTTAGATAATTCATGCGAATTTAAATATTTTCTTTCAGACTACGATGGGTTTTTAAATATTTTTACAAAAGACGCAGGATAAATACACCGGAAAACATTAAAATGACAAAGAAAAAGAAAAATCTGCTGTTGTTTTAGTGTAAAACAACGGAAAATTGACGGCAGAGGATAATTTTGCATGGAATAATAAAATATTTATCACTGGAAAAATCTAACGAATGAGAGGAAACAATGAAAAGGTAATGACTATGAAGGATTTCATCGTAACTGGACCATTCAACGAAGATGAGTATAACGAATTACTGAGACAGGCTGTCGCAGTAATCGAGAAGTCTCGATTACAAATAGCCAAGCAACTGAATACAGTTGCTATGTCTTCTTATTGGGAGATCGGCAAATTATTGGTTGAAAAGAAAATTGACAGTAAACATGGTGATGGCATTGTCAAAAGGTTGTCGGTCGATTTGAAGTCTAGATATCCTGATATGGGCTTATCTCCAAGAAACTTGTGGGATATGAAGAAGTTTTATCTCCGCTATAATGATGGAGATACAAAACTGCGACAGGCTGTCGCAGTTTTGCCGTGGAGTCATAATCTGCTTCTGATGAAGCACAATCTATCTCCTGACCATATCGTATTTTATGCCAATGAAGTTGTTTCTAAGGGTTGGTCACGCGATATGTTGCGGCATGCACTCAAATCTGAATACCACCTTTCAATACAAGTTGTAGAGAAGTCCAACAACTTTGACTCTACATTGCCAGTTCAGCAAGCCGATTATGCCAAGGAAGTATTCCGCAGTAGTTATAATCTCGGATTCATTGATGCTGTTGAGCCATTGAAAGAACTGGAGTTGGAGCGACGCCTTGTTCAGAAAATCACAACCCTTATAATGGAATTGGGTAGCGGTTTCAGTTTTATCGGCAATCAGCATACACTAACCTGTAACGATAAGGAGTATCGTGTAGATTTACTCTTCTTCCATCGCCGACTCCGTTCTATGGTTGCCATTGAATTGAAAATCGGCGAGTTCAAACCCGAATATGTCGGTAAGATGAATTTATATCTGTCACTGCTGGATAAGTTGGAGAAGGCTCCTGACGAGAACCCGTCTATCGGCATCATCCTTTGTGCCGGGAAAGACCACTTGGAGGTTGAGTTGGCGTTGCAAGATATTAACAAACCAATTGGTGTTGCCGAATACCAATATTTGCTTCCAAAGAATAAGTTACAAGAATTAGTCACCAAAGAAATGAAAAATTCAAGGTATATTTAAATACAAAAATCATAAAAACATTAAAACGACAAAGAAAAAGAAAAAACTGAAGTTGTTTTAGTGTAAAACAACGGAAAATTGACGGCAGAGGATAATTTTGCATGGAACAATAAAATATTTATTTTTGTAAATCCTCGGACTTCATGATGGACATATCAAAGTATGTCCTCACGGCAGTGATCATCACATCTGCATTTGAAGAACTTTCAGACGTCGGATGGCTGATGTATGCGGTAGGAATTGCAGGAGCATTGATAATTTTGGGTCTGAGCATTTTGATTGTTTACCTAACGAATAAACGGACATGAGAACTACTATTATTTTTCTTGGCATGTGCATATTCGGAATTGCCGGAATAATTTTCCTTTCCACTAAGAAAGGACAGGAATGGATGAAGAAATTTGACTGAGACAGACAGGGTCGGCGTCATTTCAGCATAACAGCGCTTGCGACGGCACGCTGCTTTCCACCGCTGACCTTGATCGTTTCCTTTCCGTTCACCAGCATACATGAAGATCCGCCGCCATCAAGATTAACTGCATCCACACAACCCAGATCCTTCAGTACGGACGCGACTTCGGCTGTAGTCATCCCCATGACACCTTCCGTAATGTTACGCCCTTCACACACGAAGACAATCATCTTCTTGTCAGCGGTGATTCCGATTGCAGTCCTCGGATGCGAAGAAGCAGGCTCAACCCCTCCCACATCAAACATCTCCTCCTTCCATGTATCACAGATCCGTCCATCCTTGATCAATACAGGTCCACCACCTATGGCTGTCCGAGCCTCAAAGATTTCCGCGTCAGCGGGGAAAGTGGCAGAAGGGACATTCAAAGGATCCTTTTCATAAGAATTATCTGCAGGAATCTGATATGCATAATGACACTCTGCAGAAACAGCATATGTCCAGCAGGCATCAAATCCGCCATCTTCCTTCTGCAGGAATGCAGCCCTTGTCGGATAATAGACCGACACCCAGTCCTCAGAAGCATAATTGATGTTGTATGCCAGCGCCTCACCCTTGCTCACTGCCAGACTTGAGGTATAATTACCATCGGACCAGAAGAAGAATCCGCCATTGACTATGATCGGAGCCTTTGTATCTTCATACACCTGTGACGGGGTCTTATAGGCATCGTCTGTCTTGCAGGAAATATCCGACCTGACACTCCATACATCCCAATCCGCACACTTCATGTCGACAACTGCGATATATGCAACCACAGGTTTTCCATTAAGACTGGCAGGAGATCCATATACGCTTACATACTCCGGCAACGTGCCATAAGACGCCCCGACGTCAGTCCATCCGAGATCAATGAATGTCTGACTCGGATTGCTGCAAGACATCAGTAAAGAAATTACAAGCGTAAAACGTAATGCGGCTTTTATCTTGTCCATTTCAGAAGATTCATCAGATAATATAAAGAGGCGGACGCCCGATGTGGGCGTCCGCCTCGGACTTGAATTATGAGTACACTCTATGAAAGTGTCAGTGAATTCATCTATATCTTAGGGAACTTGACGCAATTGACCACATTGAACTGTCCATCAACGCACACAAGATACATTGCATCATCAGTCACAACAAGTTCTGCATCACCTGATCCTGTAAGACCAAGATATGTCAGATCAGGAATACCTGCATTTGACAATTCGTATACGATTGCAGGTGCGGCAGGGTCAGTCACATCGATAAGGTAACATCCTGTCTGGCCCGAACTTGCAAATGCAGCCCTAGCAGCAGCAATAAACTTCTTGCCTCCGAATTCAGCATATGAACCACCGATGCACGCCCAATCCCAAGCGCCAAGTCCAGGATAAAGTGTAACCCATGTATTTGACTTAGGATCAGCACAATAAAGCATATTGTAATTGCCGGCATATCCTGAATAGATCAAACCGTCTGCCAGACTTGTTCCCACAGGCTCCGCAGAAGCATATCCAGGATACCACACAGTGACATCTGCAATTTCAGGAACGACGCCACGATAGAATGTCGGTTCACCGTCAACGAATTCCCAGGCAACCCAATACTGCGAAACATCAACAAAACCGGTAACTACACCATTCTTGGTCACATCGCCGGATGCCTTGAAATTACCGCATCTGTTATATGTACTGCCATCATATGTACAAAGTTTCTGAATATTCATAGTTGCATCAGTATAGAATATGTCATAAGATGTGCCACCATCAACATAACCATATAATGCACCAAGAACTACATGACCGGCATCGTCGGAGTCAAATGTATGACGTCCAAGAGCAGTGATTTCTTCAGGAAGGGCTATCTGCTGCAGGAAAGCGCCTGTTTCAAGATCCAAAGCCGCAATATCGAATGAATCGCCGAGAAGAATCTTGTCACCGAACTCTGCAAGACACATTATCTCATCAGCCTGCGCAACACATGAATAATCACCTTCAAGCCTCTTTGACCAGATAAGTTCACCACCCTTCTGAGTTACTGTCATCACAGCACCTGATTCCATTTCGTATTCACCTACAAGGTAAACATATGCCGAGCGTGTGTTATATGTCGAAAGAGCCGTTGCCGTAAGTTTATAATTATTGTCATCTATCTTGGTCAGGGTCAGCCAATCCTCTTCAGGTTCAAGAACTGTAAAGCCGATATTGGCAGAAACAGTGAACTCCTGCTCACCACCGCCTATAGAGAAGTCAATATTCTGATTAGAGAACTCATATACAGGAACGATTGCATCCTGATTGACAGTAATAACTTCCTCGAAATCACCGCTTTTCACTGTAACGGTTGCAGTACGCGCATTCAGCACAGACGGATTCAGTGCAACATTGAATGTCAATGTCGAAGCCTCAAGAGCCTTTGATTCGACTGCCGTGATCCAATCTGCAGAAATATCATATGTGAAATCAATATTGGCATTCACATCAAAAGAGAAAGTGCCACCGAGACCATCTATCTGATGCTTCTTGCTTTCCTTAGACACATTGAGTTCATCCAGTTGAACCTGGCTGAAGGCAAAATCCTTTACAGTGCTGCCTATGTTGAATCGGACATTGGCAGATCTGTCGGAATAGGTTTCATTGTCAAGTGCAGTAATGACTACGACACCCTCACCTGCAGGTCCATCCATAACATCAATAGTGCACCATTCAGTAGCAGATGCCGGATGAATATATGCATTCCACGCATTATCCGTAGTAAAGGCAATCTGAGCAGTACCACCCTCTGTAGGGAACACAATCTCTGAATCCGAAGCAAACTTTATGTTTCCCTCAGGGAGTTGTTCCAGACTCTCACAGCCTGATGCAAGCATGGCCAGGCCGAGAAATAAAGATATTTTTTTCATAAATTATGATCATTAAATTATAGACTATTCAAAATCAGCAAGATATTTATCAAAACCGGCTTTGAAATCATCCCAGTAATCAAATTTCTTAATATGACAAAGGTCAAAGACAAACATGCCTTCTGTAGAGGCATTGATGCAGGCATCGATCAGTTCAGTCATCAATGCTCCTTTCCCACCATCTGTAAATCCGGTTCCGTTTCCGATATCCGGACCTCCACAGAAAGGAGTCTTGCCGAGTTTCTCCCCAGCAGTCTTGCAGAATCCCTGGACGGTCCATTCCGTATTACCCCAGATGGAATCTGCACCAGCATAAGCACCGATGAACATATAGTCACAATGGTCTGCATATCCGTAATCCTTATACTTGGCTGATGCCCAAGGATATGACTTTGACGGATCATATGACGGATGGGCCCAGTTGACTCCTGAAGGATAATAACTGCCATACCAACCTCCGACATATGCACCGAAGCGGATATCCTGATTGACTGAATGAACTTTATCTGAAGCCTTCACAATGAAATCATGAATTGTCTTAGCCCTGAACTCAAGCCACTTCAACTGGTCAGCGGTATTGGTCATTGACGTTGCACCTGGAGTCATGATATCAGAAGGCCAATTCCCTACTTTCTTCCCGACATACTGCTCAAACTGACTTCGTGACTCTTGAGAAAAGTCAGCCAACAGGCCATCGTCGCTGTATCTGCATCTGTCAAGTATGATTCCGTCAAGATCGTATGCAGCCAGGTCGGCAAGAAGTTGAAGGATATAATCCTGCACTTCCGGATCGGCAGGGTTGAGGAATTTCGCGCCCCAATCCACGCCATCATCAAGCATGTCCATCGTATTGACAAGCCCATCCTCAGAATTGATTACAGTAGCCCAATCCTTTTTTGAAGGATCATCGAAGAGCATACCTTCACTTCCAAGGCCATATGGACAGAGATAGCCTCCCACAAAAGTGTTGATCGAGGCATGTACACCTAAACCAAGAGATCTTGCAGCATCTATGAAAGCCTGAAGATAGTCAAATTCGGATGTACGTTTGAACCAATAATAACTGGTACCCCAGACATCAATTCTTTCCAGTGGAGATCCTACGGATGAATTAAAGAGAATATCTCCGGTTGTCGGACGGACATCTACAATAATATCCGTAAAGCCTACTCTCTTTATACGGGCCAGGTCATCAGCAATCTTTGCCTCATCATTACCATAATCAGGCAGATTTGCCGCAGCGTCTATCCAGACATAGCGGGATTTGGGTATATCAGGAGTTTCTACCTCCTGATTACCCTCATCACCGTTGTCTCCCTTATCCGGGTCTTCAGTCTGTTCCCAGTCATCGTTCCACTTATACCCATCCTCAGAATCGGTACATGACAGGAACATCAAACTGAGAACAAGGACTGCAGCCCGCAAATATTTCAGTTGAAATGACTTCATAGATTATCTCTTGATACAGTCAGCCGAATATCCTCCGATTGCTCCCGCAAACTGATCGTAATAATAAACATACATGTTGAAGCCATCCTCTGACTGTCCTATGATGACATCTCCAGTAGAAACTGAAGTTACTGAAACATCGTTGGCACGATCAATTGCAGTATTTGACAGCACAAGTTTCGAAGCGGTCTCATAGTTACCCTTCATCTCAGAAGGATCAGTAATATCGTAAACATAAAGTCCTGGATATCCATGTTAGACAAGAGA
>JAFVHZ010000194.1 GCA_017474265.1 Bacteroidales bacterium
ATCTATATAAAAATACGCTTTCCATCGTTGTATGGGAGAAAAACCACTACGGCATGACCAACTATTATGTCTTTTGCCTGGACATCTCCACCGGTAAGCGTTTAAGTCAGGATACTATGCGAAGGGGAAGCCCCAGTTCTGTCCGTCTGCTGAGAAGGCATCAGGCGGTGCACCGGCCTGTGAATCCATATGGAAGAGTTCAGGATAGAGCCATGCATCCACGCTGGTACGGCTGATTCCGATAGGAAGGTCACCTTTGAAGATGACGCCCTTGGAATGTGCATATCTGCAGACCTCAGATAACTGAAGGTCAAGGTGGTACTGGACGAAGCACCAGAAGTCGATGTCCGTCCTGTGCTCCTCGCAGAATGCACCTACCTTCTTCTTATTATATTTCGCAAATCCCTTCCACTTCGAGAAGTCAGGAGTGCCGTTCTGGTCACGCAGGACGCAGAATGCCGCATAAGGGATAAGCCAGTGACTGTTCTTTTCCACGAACTCCTGATAGTCCTTCTTTGCCGAAAGTTTCTTGAAAGTCTTGTCAAAAGCCTTGCGCAGAAGAGAAAGTTTCGCATTGTTCACTCTCTCGTAATCAATCTGCTCAAGAGCATTGAGTTCTGCCTGAAGGGCCTTGTATTCCGCGTCCTCCTTTACACCCGCCGCAGGCAGATGGAGGAACTGAGGATGAAGCGCAAAAGTCGAATTAGGGTTGTACGGATATGAATCCTCCCATGTATGAAGCATGGTGGTATCATTGATAGGCAGAAGTTGGAGAATGCTCTGACCGGTCTCTGCTGCCCAATCCACCATCTTCTTCAAGTCGTAGAACTCACCCACTCCGAAGTCATCCTCCGTACGCAGAGAGAACACCGGAATCGCTGTACCGGCACCCTTCCAGTCGCGACCGCTGAACTTCACCTGAAGATCGGCCTCAACAGTGAACTCATCCTTCTGAGGCACATTCACAAGCCATCTGTTCTCATGGTCTTCCCATGCAACCGGCACGAGGGTCTCCTTGTCAGCAATCAGAAGTTTGTATGCAAACGGCTCGGTCACATTCAGAGCAAGAGTCCACACAGGGAAACGGGTATCATCGAAAGGAACCACCTTTGTCCAGTTCTTGAGAGCCTTTCCACTGCCGGCAAGAGCGAGAACCTCATTAGGACGAAGGGAAGGAGCAGCGACCTGGATAAGGACATTGGTGCCTTTCGGAGCCTTTACAGCTTTTGACGGTTTTCTGCCGAAGATGGCATCTGTAAATGCCGATGAATAGAAAGGAGCATCCTCAGGACGGTCTATCCATCTGTCATAGATATTGACAACTTCCGGCTTGGCGCCTTCCGGAATGCTCAATATGTGCTTCTTCCATTCTGTGCGGACGGTCTGTCCTCCGCAAACCACCTCATATCCGTATTCCGAAACCTTTGAGGCATTCACGCGGGCCACTTCGCCCTGCCATAAACCGTCAGACACATATGAAAGAGGATAGCGCTTTCCACCAAGACACAGGACAATCTCTTCGCCCCAGTTTGTCCTGTATTCAATACTTATGTTCAGTTTCATATATGTAATTCTTTAGTGTTATTTTTCCTTCATTTTCTTCCAGTTAAGCACCGGGAGCACGAACGATATCAAGGAGGCTATGACCCAGAACCACGACACCGGTCCGAAATCATAGACATCCACCCCATCCACGACCTTCATGAATCCCTGGATGAGATAGCCGCTCGTTATGTCCTGAAGTCCAGCAGCTGCATAACTCGAGATTCCGACCACTCCGAGCGCGGCTCCTGTGGCTTTCCGCGGAACTATATCCACAGCCATAAGGCCTGCCACTATGCAATATAGCACCCCGACCGCCAGACTGAACAAAGATACGTAAAAGATGTTAAGAACAAAGCCGCCACCGACGAACAGGAAGAGAAACAGCGACGAAGTGCTGATAATTCCGGATAAAACGGCAGGCTTGACCCTGTCGCTCCTGAAGACCTTGTCAGACAGCCAGCCTGCAAGCACGGTGCCGACAATGCCGAAGGCAGCCGAGAACGCGATGATCTGAGTGGCATCCTCCAGAGAGAAGCCTCTCGCCTTCTGAAGGAACAGCACTCCCCAACCCGCTATGGCATATTTGGTAATATAGATGAATGCACTTGAAATGGCGATGACCCATATGCCGGGATGCTTCAGGACATATTTCTGAAGTTCCTTTGTGGGCATGGTATCCTCTTTTGACACTGTTTCCCTGGAAAGGACCTGTACAGACGGGAGCCCCTTGCTTTCAGGTGTATCGGATACGAGAAGCAGAATAATGAGCGAGCCTATGAGTCCGGCAACCGCAGCAACAATGAATCCTGCCTTCCATCCGAGAGCGCCGACTATCAGTCCGGTGATGATGAACGAAAGGAATTCGCCGACATAAGGAGTAGAACTGAAGATACTGTAATAAGTCCCTCTCTTGGACTTCGGAAACCACCTGGACAGGCATATGACCCCGGGAGGGGATCCCATGGACTGCATCCATCCGTTAGCACCCCAAAGAACCGCGAAAAGAATGAATATCAATGAAGTGGACATACTGAAAGCATCATTCAGCACTCCTACCGCTCCAAGAATGAGGTTTATCAGGGACGAAACGAAAAGCCCTGTTGCCATGAACCTGCGGATATTGCAGTAGTCCGCAATGAATCCGTTCATGAACTTTCCCACAGCATAAACGAAGAAGAAGGCGGATCCGATGATACCGAGTTCTCCTGCAGAAAGCACCCCTTCGTCTATCAGAGGCTGCTTCACCACGTTCAGACTCATCCTGCACACATAATAAAGACTGTATGCTGCAGTAACACCCCAGAAGGTCCTGTTTCTCAAAGACCTGTATCTGTCTTCCACCTTATCCGGCTCCACCTTTGCCGCCGAAGGCTTGCTTATCCTGTAAAATGAATATAGACTCATATCTGTGCAAATTCTTACAAAGATACTAAAAATCTATTAAGAACAACACTGCGATACCTTACGGACAGATGAACCGTACGGGCAAGAAGATGAGCGAAATAGGCACCCATGAGGACATGTATGGCCATTATGCCGTAACGGTCGCCGTCGGTTCCGGCCCACTGAAGAACCATGATTCCGGCAGCCCAGACAACGGCAAAGGCAGCCACAGCCCACAGCATCGAGTTCCTCATATCCCGGGTTGCCGTGGCACCGATGTAGATGCCATCCCATGTGAAGGCGGCACATCCGAAGACCGGCATCAGCAGAAGCCACGGAAGGTAGGCCTCCGCCATTTCCACCACAGCCGCATCCGAAGTCATCATCCTCAGCAGAGGAACTCCTGCCCAATGATATATTCCCATGAATATCACGGCAATGGACATGCTCCATACGAAAGTCCATTTCACAGTACTGACCGTCATGTCCTTGTCTCCGGCACCGATATATCTTCCGGTCATGGCCTCTCCGGCATATGCGAAGCCGTCGGTGAAATATGAGAATATCATCAGAATCTTCATCATTATAGAACTTACCGCAAGAAGCAGGTCACCGTATCGGGCGGAAATCACTGTAAAGCCTATATATATTGCGATAAAGCAGAGGGAACGGACGAACAGGTCCGTGTTCATGCTGAAGAATCTGCGGGTGTCATCGCCTTTGAAGACGGTCTTCAGATCATCGGCAGACATGGCCGACAAGGTGCTCCGGCGATATTTTACAAGAAGCAGCATTACGGCCACTGCCAGACCGGAATACTGTGCAATCACGGTACCTGCCGCGATTCCTGCGAAGCCGATGCCATCGAAATGGAGCGGTCCGACCGTCAGTCCCAGAGCAAGGACGATGCTCATCAGGACATTCATTCCGTTCACGACAAGATCCGTGACCATCGGACTGACACTGTCCTGCATGCCTATGAACCACCCTTTGAAGGCCATGAGGCTCAGTGTGGCAGGAGCAGCCCATATTCTTATGAAGAAATATCTGGAGGCAAGTTCCTGCACCTGAGGGGTGCAGTCCACAACCAGAAAGGCAGCCTTGACGAATATCCATTGGATGAGAATCAGAAGAAAGGCACATGCCAGAGCAATGCCCAGGGCACGTGAAAGGATCTTTGCCGCCTCCTTGCGGTCTCCCCGGCCAAAAGCCTGGGCTGCAAGGCCGCCTGTTCCGACACGCAGAAA
>JAFVHZ010000195.1 GCA_017474265.1 Bacteroidales bacterium
AGGGTCATGATCCTTGGAGGAAGCCCTATCGGCGAGATGGTGGCAAAGCAGTTGTCCAAGCAGATAGACTCTGTGAAACTCATCGAAATGAACAAGGAGAAATGTCTTGATCTTTCGGAGAAACTTCCGGGCAATGTGATCGTCGTAAACGGAGACGGGCGTAATTCCGACATGCTCATAGAAGAGAACATCCGTGAATACGATGCCTTTGTGGCCGTCACCAACAGTTCGGAGACAAACATCCTCGCCTGTGTGGCAGCAAAGAGCCTCGGCGTAGGCAGGACGATTGCAGAAGTCGAGAACATCGAATATATACGGCTCGCCGAAAGCATGGGAGTCGATGCCGTCATCAACAAGAAACTCATCACAGCAGGCCGTCTGTTCAAGTTCACCTTGAGCAACAAGGTCAGGTTCGTCAAATACATGAGCGGCACGAATGCCGAGGTCCTCGAATATATCGTTGCACCAGACACGGCTATCACGAAGCGTCCTCTGAAGGACATGGGCTTCCCTGCGGATGCCATCATCGGTGGCATCATCAGAGGCAACGAATCATTCATTGCGGTCGGCGACACCCACATCCAGGCCTATGACCGTGTGGCCGTCTTCGCACTGCCTCAGGCTGTGAAGGAGGTCGACAAGTTCTTCAAATAGATCCGACTTTACACATCTGTAAAGTTTCTTTACAGAGCATAAGTCTTTAAAGCATTGACAACCCATTAACAATCAATGCTTTAATTATCTTGGCACAGGTAATGATACAAGGTATGGCAAACATACCAAAACATCATGACCAAAAGAATAACATTGACTTTCACACTGCTGATCACCTTGTATGCGGGACTTGCCGGCCAGGATGAAATGAGTCTGCCAGACGTCATTCATACTGCAAGGCATCAGTCCGTAGAAGCCCTTGAAGCAAGACAGGCCTTCATATCTACTTATTGGGCATACCGGTCTTACAAGGCGAGCAGACTCCCCTCTTTCCATATGTATGGAGAACTTATGAATTTCGACAGGTCCCTCACTCTTCTGCAGAACCCTGAGGACGGTTCCCTGAAATATGTAAGTTCAAACAATCTGCAGAATGGAGTCGGCCTGCAGGTCAATCAGAATGTCACATTCACTGGAGGTACCCTCTCCGTCTCCACCGACCTTTCGCGTATCGACCAGTTCGGAAACAACAAGAGTCTTACATGGTATTCACGTCCTGTGACAGTATCATATTATCAGCCTCTCTTCACATACAATCAGTTCAAATGGGACAAGAAGATTGAGCCAAAGGAGTATGAAAAAGGGAAAAGGCAGTACCTTGAGACCATGGAAGGCATTACGATAGATGCTGTCTATGCCTACCATAATCTGCTTCTTGCAAGAATGAACAATGAGATCAGCAAAAGCAATTTCGACAACTCAGGCAAAATGCTCAGAATCGCCAAGGAAAGGCTTCAGTTGGGCAACGTGACCAAGGCGGACTACCTTCAACTCGAACTCAGGATGCTGAATGACAGCATCTCCATCAATGAGACTGCAGTACAGGTCCGCGAAGCGCAGATGGTCCTGAATTCACTGCTCGGCTATGACGAGTCATTTGAAATCATTCCGCAGATCGAGGAACACCTGCCGGCAATTCAGATGGACTATGACCTGGTCATGCAGAAATCTCTTGATAATTCAAGTTTCATGCTTTCAAACGAACTCAGTCTTCTGAATGCGGAATCTGCAGTCGCTCAGGCGAAGGCGTCGCGCGGCTACTCGTTTGCACTTAACGCCCGTTTCGGCATGTCACAGACCGGTCCTGAATTTCCACAGGCATACAAGAACCTTCTGGATCAGGAAATAGTGGGAATAACTTTCAGCATACCTATCTTTGACTGGGGACTAGGCAAAGGCAAGGTGCAGAAGGCAAAGGCTGCGCAGGAAGTGGTCAGGGCCCAGGTGCAGCAGTCCGAAAATGACTTCCGACGTCAGATGTATACCGCCGTAAGTCAGTTCAACAATCAGCGTCAGCAATGCCTGGTGTCAGAAAAGGCAAAGGAAATCGCATCTGAGCGCTATGAACTCACGATGCACAGATTCAGAGAAGGAAACGCTACCGTAACAGACCTGAACATGGCCCAGACAGAAAACGACAGTGCCCTCAGGCAATATATAAGCGACATCAGCAATTTCTGGATATTCTATTACAGGCTTCGACAATTTACCCTGTATGACTTCATCAAGGGTTGTGACCTTGAAATAGATGTAAAGGAAATGATTCAATAAGAATAAAAGATAAAGACAATGGATAAAGTATTGGAAAAGAAGAAAGGGCTTGCGCTGGTATTCAGCAGGAAGGCACTGCCCTACTGGTTCGGAGGTCTTGTGGTGGTATTCATCGCCTGGCTCATATTGCGCGACGACGCGAGTACTCTGCGCGTCAACGGCGACACCCTATCGGTCAGCGAAGTCAGATCGGGAGAATTCAACGACTACATCCGCATCAGCGGACAGGTCCAGCCGATGACGACCATTCAGGTCAGTCCGCGTGAAGCAGGTATAGTGGAAGACATCGTGATTGAAGAAGGAAGCGTGGTAAAGGCCGGTGACATCATCGTACGTCTGAGCAATGATGATCTTGACCTTGAGATACTCAACTCCGAGGCCAATCTTGCTGAGAAGGAAAATGCCCTGCGCAACACCATGATCCAGATGGAGCAGGAGAAGATGCAGTTGAGCCTGAACATTCTTGAACTGGAGACAGAGGTAAAACGCAAGGGACGCACTCTGGAATCACAGAAAAGGCTGTTCAAGGACGGACTCATCGGCAAGGAGGAACTTCTCCGTTCTGAAGAGGACTATGTGCTCTTCTGCAAGAAACTGGAGGTGACGCTGGCTCGTGCCGAGCAGGACAGCATGTACAGGAACGTTCAGATCAAACAGATGAAGGAAAGCCTTGAAAACATGAAGGTCAACATGCAGATGATCCGCCGAAGAAAGGAGAATCTTTCGGTCAAGGCACCTATCGATGGAGAACTCGGACTTCTCGAAGTGGTCCTGGGCCAGTCCATCGGAAGCGGCACCAAGATCGGCCAGATCAACGAACTAGGCAGTTACAAGATCGAGGCACAGATCGACGAGCATTATATTGACAGGGTATCTGCAGGTCTTACAGCGACATTCGAGCGTCAGAACGAGACTTTCGATGCAGTCATCCGAAAGGTATATCCGGAGGTACGAGGAGGCAAGTTCCAGGCGGACTTCAAGTTCAGCGGGGCGCAGCCAACCAACATCCGCACCGGCCAGACCTACTACCTGAATCTCCAGCTCGGCCAGCCGGAAAGCGCAGTCCTTATCCCTCGAGGCACATTCTACCAGAAGACCGGAGGCAAATGGATATATGTGGTAGTGCCTGAAGGAGGAAAGGCCGTACGTCGCGACATCCGCATCGGCCGTCAGAACCCTCAGTTCTACGAGGTTCTCGAAGGCCTCTCCCCTGGCGAAAAGGTCATTGTATCAGGATATGAGAGTTTCGGTGACAACGAGGTGCTGGTATTCTAGCATAGCGTGATATATAAAATGCTGAATATCAAGCAACAAGGTAGTTCGGCCTGCAAGAAAAGGATGGCAGGACAAGATAACTAAAACACTATGAATTAAAGAGTTATGAATCATACAAGAATCAAAGATACTATAATAAAGGCCTTATCTCTGGGTACGGGACTGGCAATCGGGCTGCTGCTCATCGCCAAGGTATGCTTCGAGATGAGTTATGACAGTTTCTACAAAGACATTGACAGGATATATTGGATATACAGCAATTTTGAGCAGCCAGGACAAAAAGAAACCGGCTACGAACAGTGCAGCGGAGCCATCGCTCCTGGTATCAGACAATATGCTCCCGGAGTGGAATCTGCTACAAGAATTACAGGTTTCTTCGATCAGCACATCTGGAGAGATCAGAATGGACATGAAGTCGAAGGATTTTCCAATTTCGCTGACACCTGCTTCTTCGATGTATTTGACAGGGAAATTCTTGCTGGAAATCCGAAGAAGGCACTCGGAGAATGGGGCTCGATCATGGTCAGCCGTTCGTTTGCCGAAAAAATGGGAGGAATTGAGGATATCATCGGCAAACAGATCTGCAACATACAGATGCCTGAACTTCTGGCCACTATAAACGGAGTATATGAAGACTTTCCGGAGAACGGCACAATCCCCTTCGATGTGCTGATCTCTATGGAAACCTATTCGAAATCAAGCACTGAAAACTGGGTCGGGAATGACAGATACAGAGGATTCGTGAAACTGCAGGAAGGAGTGGATCCTTCATCTTTGAAAGATGCGATCAGACTCATGCAGGAGAATCATCAGAACATAGAGGAAATAGAGGCTATGGGTACCAGGATATGGTACACTCTCAGACCGCTCAGTGCCATACACACCTCTGACCCTCACACAAGGAACATGATGTTCATTCTTTCTCTCGTAGCATTACTTCTGCTTGCGATATCAGTAATGAATTATGTGCTCATAGCCATATCTGCGATAGTGAAACGCTCAAAAGAGGTCGGGGTCAGGAAGGCTTATGGAGCGGAAAGTCGGAATATCTACGGCGTACTTTTCAAAGAGACAGCCGTAAACATGGGCCTGTCGCTTATCGTGGCAGCGGCAATCATATACGCAGCAAAGCCGGTGATAGAAAACCTTCTCGGCGTTACGCTGCACGGTCTCCTGATTCCACAGACAATAGTCACACTTACAATCGTATGTCTCCTGATATTCATCATATCTGCCATGATTCCAGGCTACCTGTATGCGAAGATCCCCGTATCAGCGGCACTGAAGAACTACAAGGAGAACCGAAGGAACTGGAAGAAGGCTCTTCTGCTTGTTCAGTTTGTGATCAATGTATTCCTGGTTGCAATGATGCTTGTAATTGCAAAACAGTATCAGAAGGCGATGAACGATGATCCGGGATATGAGTTCGAGAACCTCGTCGGATGCAGTTTTGACAGCATGACAAGCGGCGACATCAGACCATTCGTGGAAAGGGTTGCTGAATTGCCGGAAGTGATCGATATAGAAAGAAGTTACGGTTTCCCGGCCGGAGGAGCAAGCGGAAACAATGTCTTCCTGTCAGGAGGCCAGTACATGGAACTGTTCAATGTTGCTGACCAGTATGAAGGTACGGACGGATTCTTTGAAATACTTGAAATCCCATTCATAGACGGCAGGGCTCCACGTAGTAATGATGAAGTCGCTGTGAGTCGCAGTTTCGTTGAGAAGATGATGGATTTTCAGGACTGGAGCGACGGTGCTGTCGGCAAGCATATTCTTATAACCGAACACAGCCAGACAGATAACCAGACATTCACCGTCAGCGGAGTATATGAAGACTACAGGATCGGCACCATGAATGCCTCAGACCCGCGTCCGAGCGTGAAATTCTGGGAGGACGGAAATTCTGAGAATTCATACAGCATGCCGCTTGTGATGATAAAGTTGAATAAGGTCAATCAGGACATCATCGGAAGGATACAGCGGATTGTTGACGAACTCTACCCCGAAAGAAGACTGGAGATAGTCTCATTCAAAGAAGAGATCAGAGGGCTCTATTCGGAAGACAGGAAGATGAGGAACACCATCATGATCGGATGCATATTCTCCGTGCTCATCGCCCTCTTCGGACTTATCGGATACATCCGCGACGAATCGGTACGCAGAAGCAAGGAGATGGCTGTCAGGAAGATCAACGGGGCATCTACCAAAGAGATCATGAACATCTTCATAAAGGATGTCTTCAAGTTGATCCTCATCGCAGTCGTCATCGGAGACATCGGCGCCTGGCTGGCGGCAGAAGGATGGCTAAGGCAATTTGCAGAAAAGATTACTCTGACTCCTTGGTACTTCCTCGCGACGGACATCATCGTCATGGCACTCATCATCGGAGCAGTGATACTCAACTGCCTGCGCATCTCCCGCAGCAATCAGCAGGTGAAAGTGACCGGAAATGTGGAGGCTGTACTGGGAGATTGATATTGATGTAAGCTATTGAAAATAAATGCAAAAAAGTGAAAGAAAAAGTAAAAAAGTCCTTGCATATTGTGCCTGCTGTGCTATACTATGAGCATAGATAAAAGACTAACGCTTAATACATTAAATAGCCATGAATACCACCACTAAGACCGCCATCGACAACGCCG
>JAFVHZ010000017.1 GCA_017474265.1 Bacteroidales bacterium
CTTGTAGTTGTGGTCAACCAAACCGCCAGGACCGAGGATGAAGCCGTAAAGCTTGCTGTCCTTGTTCAACTTCTTGATACCGTCGAACAAACCAGAAATCACATTGTGACCGCCAGGAGCCTCTATGACCAGGCAGTTGCCATAGGTCCGATGATCATGATGAAGTTCGCGACCCTTACATGCAAGAAACTGGATCTGCCAGTGATCGTGAGTCTGAATACCCTTATGGTGGACGGCACCGGAATGTGCGGTGCCTGCCGTGTAACCGTTGCAGGAAAGACCAGGTTTGCATGCGTCGAGGGACCGGAGTTCAACGGCTATGACGTGGACTTCGATGAAGCTATGCGCCGTCAGGGCATGTATAAGGCAGAGGAGAATGACGCGATGGAAGATCATAAATGTAGAATAGGGAGGGGCAGATAATGGCAAACAGGATTCCAAGAGTTCCTGTCAGAGAACAGGACCCGAAAGTACGTGCGACCAACTTCGAGGAAGTATGTTACGGATATAATGTGGAAGAGGCTCAGCTTGAGGCATCAAGATGTCTCAACTGCAAGAACCCGAGATGTGTTGCGGCATGTCCGGTAAGTGTGAAGATCCCTCAGTTCATCGCACAGGTGGCAGCCGGCGACTTTGCCGGTGCTGCATCAGTGATAGCGGAGGATTCATCCCTTCCAGCCATCTGCGGACGTGTCTGCCCGCAGGAGACGCAGTGCGAGGGAAGTTGTATCCTTGGCATCAAGAGTGAGCCTGTGGCAATCGGAAAACTCGAGCGTTTCGTTGCGGACTGGAGCCGTGAGAATGGTGGAGTGAAGCCTGTCGTGGCTCCTGCTAACGGTCATAAGGTGGCAGTCATCGGCAGCGGCCCTGCAGGTCTTGCCTGCGCTTCAGACCTTGCGAAACTAGGATATGCAGTGACAATCTTCGAGGCGCTTCACCGTCCGGGAGGAGTGCTGGAGTATGGTATTCCGGAGTTCCGTCTGCCGAAGGACAAGGTTGTGGCAGCGGAGATAGAGTCTGTAAAGGCTCTGGGCGTGAAGATCGAGACGAATGTGATTGCCGGAAGGACGGTTACCATCGATTCTCTTCTTGATGAGGAAGGATTCGCTGCCGTATTCGTAGGGTCAGGTGCAGGACTTCCTAAGTTCATGGGAATCCCTGGCGAGAACCTGAACGGAGTATTCTCTGCAAATGAGTTCCTTACAAGAAACAACCTTATGAAGGCATACAGGGACGATTACAAGACTCCGATCCATGCCGGTAAGAAGGTGGTTGTCGTCGGAGGCGGAAACGTTGCCATGGACGCAGCCAGGACTGCTTTGAGACTGGGAGCCGAGACCACTATTGTATACCGTCGTACCGAGACCGAACTTCCTGCACGCCGTGAGGAAGTGCATCATGCAAAGGAAGAGGGAATCGAGTTCGCAATGCTGACCAATCCTGTGGAGATCCTTGGAGACGAGAAAGGCTGGGTCCGCGCCGTTAAATGCATCAGGATGGAACTCGGTGAGCCGGATGAAAGCGGACGCCGCAGCCCTGTAGCAGTGCCCGGGTCGGAGTTCGAGATCGAGACAGAGACAGTCATCATGTCCCTCGGAACATCTCCAAACCCTCTGATCGCCAGGACTACGGACGGTCTTGAAACCAATCGTCGCGGATGTCTCGTCGCAGATGAGAACGGTGCCACCACACGCAAGGGAGTCTTTGCCGGTGGAGATGCAGTCACAGGTGCAGCGACCGTCATCCTTGCCATGGGTGCAGGACGAAAGGCTGCTGCGGCAATCCACGAGTACGTTCAGACACTCTGACCATACATACGATAAAGACATCGGCTGATATTATAGAGGACATGCCACCCCCGGCCAGGGGGTGCCTGCGAAGCAGGCGGGGGTCCTCGGTATATCAGCCGATGTCTTTATTCATATATGTCCTTCAGTAACATTTTTGTCGTCAGTCTGTCACATTTCCGTTATCGGTAACGGAAATATTTTCTCTTTTCTGTTTTTCTATTAACTTTGCATAATCATGTAATTGTAACAACTAAAAACAGATAATAGATTATGGTAAATTTCTCACTTGAAGGAAAGGTCGCCCTCGTTACCGGTGCAGCCTATGGAATCGGTTTTGCAATGGCACAGGCCCTTGCTGAAGCCGGCGCAAAGATCGCGTTCAACTGCCGTACTCAGTCAAACATGGACAAGGCTCTTGAAGAATATGCAAGACTTGGCATCGATGCCAAGGGATATATATGCGATTGCACAGATGAGGAAGGCGTGAAGGCTATGGTTGCCGATATCGCTGCGACTCTGGGACCTGTCGACATCCTTGTGAACAATGCGGGCATCATCAAGCGTATCCCTATGCATGAGATGGCTGCGGAGGAGTTCCGTCAGGTAGTTGATATCGACCTTGTGGCTCCTTATATCTGTGCAAAGGCAGTCCTTCCGGGAATGATGGAGAAAAAGGCCGGAAAGATCATCAATGTATGCTCCATGATGTCCGAACTCGGCCGTGAGACTGTGTCTGCATATGCTGCCGCAAAGGGAGGTCTGAAGATGCTTACCAGAAACATCGCATCGGAATACGGACAGTACAACATCCAGTGCAACGGCATCGGTCCCGGTTATATCGCTACGCCGCAGACTGCTCCTCTACGTGAACGTCAGGCAGACGGAAGCAGACATCCGTTCGATTCATTCATCGTTGCAAAGACTCCTGCAGAGCGTTGGGGTACTCCGGACGATCTCATGGGACCGGTAGTGTTCCTTGCGTCGAATGCTTCTGATTTCGTGAACGGACATGTCCTCTATGTGGACGGCGGTATCCTTGCTTACATCGGAAAACAGCCAAAGTAATATGGAGCAGGTATTCAGTTATATCATAGGACTGGGTGCAGCGGTCATGATGCCGATCATCTTCACGATCCTCGGCGTCTGCATCGGAGTCAAGTTCAGCAAGGCCCTTAAGAGCGGTCTTCTTGTGGGCGTGGGATTCGTCGGCCTTTCAGTGGTGACATCCCTTCTGACGAGCACCTTGGGGCCTGCATTGACAAAGGTAGTCGAGATATATGGTCTTCAGTTGAAGGTCTTCGACATGGGATGGCCTGCTGCCGCATCTGTTGCATACAACACATCTGTGGGTGCGTTCATCATTCCTGTATGTCTTGGGGTGAATATCCTTATGCTGGTGACCAAGACGACAAGGACAGTGAACATAGACCTTTGGAACTACTGGCATTTCGCATTCATCGGCGCTATCGTCTATTTCGCATCAGACAACATCTGGTGGGGATTCTTCGCTGCCGTGATATGCTATATCGTCACCCTGATTCTTGCAGACTATACAGCGGACAGATTCCAGAAATACTATGACGGAATGGAAGGAATCTCCATTCCTCAGCCTTTCTGCCAGGGTTTTGTGCCTTTTGCCGAGATCATCAACAAAGGTCTGGACAAGATACCTGGATTCAGCAAGTTGGATATCGATGCAGAAGGAATGAAGAAGAAGTTCGGCCTTCTCGGAGAGCCTCTCTTCCTTGGAATCCTTGTGGGAATCCTGATAGGAGCCCTTTCTTGCGAATCCTGGAAGGAAGTTGTCGAGAAGATTCCTTATATCCTTGGAGTCGGCATCAAGATGGGTGCGGTAATGGAACTTATCCCTCGCATCACATCTCTCTTCATCGAGGGCCTCAAGCCTATTTCGGAGGCTACCCGTGACCTCATCAACAGGAAATTCAAAGGCGCCAAAGGTCTTAACATCGGAATGAGCCCGGCTCTGGTGATCGGACATCCTACGACTCTTGTCGTATCGCTCCTTCTTATCCCGGTTACTCTGATCCTTGCAGTTGTTCTGCCAGGCAACGAGTTCCTGCCTCTGGCATCTCTTGCCGGAATGTTCTACATATTCCCTCTCGTGCTTCCTATTACAAAGGGTAACGTGGTGAAGACCTTCATCGTGGGACTTGTAGTCATCCTTGTCGGACTGTATTTTGTGACCGACCTTGCTCCGTTCTTCACTCAGGCGGCCCAGGACGTGTTTGCCAAGACCGGCGATGCCGCTGTGGCCATCCCTGCAGGCTTCGAAGGCGGTTCTCTTGACTTCGCATCCAATCCTCTTGCATGGGTCATCTTCCATCTTACATATTCTTGCAAATGGATAGGAGTGGCTTTGCTTGTGTTGGTGACAATGTTCCTCATGTTCCTTAACCGTCGCGCCATCATCAGATACCAGAAGGCTGCATCTGAAGGTGAGGACGGAACGAATGAAAATAAATAATCAGACAGATATGAAAAGAATCTTTTTTTTAACAGTTATGGCTCTTATGACTTTGACAGCAAACGCACAGTTGAACTACACAGTCCAGACTGCATGTCATCCGGACGATGTAAAACATTATGACACAGAGCGTCTCCGCAGCGCATTCCTTATGGAGAAGGTAATGGCTCCGGACGAAATCAATCTTACTTACACCCTCTACGACCGTCTGATCTACGGAGGCGTGATGCCTGTCAGCAAGACTCTTGTCCTCGAGACATTCGACGAACTGAAGGCTGAGCATTTCCTTGACAGACGTGAACTAGGTGTGATCAATGTAGGAGGCCCTGGCGTCGTTACTGTTGACGGCAAGGAGTATAATATGATCTTCAAGGAAGGCCTTTATGTAGGCTGCGGCAAGAAGGAAGTGACTTTCAGAAGCGTGGATCCTGCAAATCCTGCAAAGTTCTACATCAACTCTACTCCGGCATACAAGGAGTATGTCACCCAACTCATCACTACAGACAAGAACGCTGATCCAAAGAAATATGCCATCGCTCAGTCTGACCATTACGGAAAGATGGAGGACAGCAATGACCGTATCGTCAACCAGCTGATCGTTAGTTCAGTCCTCGGCAAGGTGAAGGGCGGCGGAACAAACCAGCTGCAGATGGGTCTGACCGAACTTCTTCCGGGTTCTGTTTGGAACACGATGCCTGCACATACCCATACACGCCGTATGGAGGCATACTTCTATTTCAATGTGACCACTGGCAATGCCATCTGTCACCTCATGGGCGAGCCGAAGCAGCAGCGCCTCGTATGGATGCAGAACGAGCAGGCCATCACTTCTCCTGAGTGGTCAATACATGCTGCGGCAGGAACCAGCAACTACATGTTCATCTGGGGAATGGGCGGCGAGAACCTTAACTACGGTGACAAGGACGAGATCCCTTACACTGAAATGAGATAGTCTTATGGCAAAGTACAATAAACTTCAGGTAATTGCGGCTATGAAGGAGACAGGAATGGTTCCTGTCTTCTATCATGCCGATGTCGATACTGCAAAGGCAGTCTTAAAGGCATGTTATGACGGAGGAGTCCGTGCATTTGAATTTACAAACCGTGGTGATTTCGCTCATGAAGTGTTCGGCGAACTGGTGAAATATGCCAACAAGGAACTTCCGGGAATGATTCTGGGTATCGGTTCCGTTGTGGATCCGGGCACAGCAGCCCTCTATCTTCAGTTGGGTGCCAACTTTGTGGTAGGACCGCTCTTCAACCCCGAA
>JAFVHZ010000196.1 GCA_017474265.1 Bacteroidales bacterium
CGTGCAGGGGCGCGAGACATCATTGCCGAGCGTCTTAGTGAGACTGCCTCTGTCCGTGACACTGTCAGACAGATCTTCAAGACCAGACGTATAGTGACCAAGGCTACGAAGAAGGCGACTGGGCCTGATGCCTTGAAATACAGGTCTTATTTCGATTATTCAGAGTCTATTGAGAGGATTGCGCCTCATCGTCTGCTCGCTATTCTTCGTGCGGAAGAGGAGGGATTCATTTCCGTGAAGATCGATGCTGATGCCGAGAAATGCGGAAAGAAGATATATTATGATTTCTGTCAGGAACGGAAGTATCCGGCCGCACCCCTCGCTGAGCATATTCACCAGGCGTTTGATGATGCCTATAAGAGACTCATCGAACCGTCGATTTCCAATGAAGTCATAAAGGAGGCGAAGGAAAAGGCTGATACCGAGTCCATACGTATATTCGGAGAGAACCTGCGTCAGTTGCTCCTGGCTCCACCTGTCGGTCAGAAGCGTGTCCTTGCGATCGATCCGGGATTCAGGACCGGATGTAAGGTCGTGTGTCTTGACGAACAGGGTAATCTTCTCCATAATGAGGCAATCTTCCCACATCCTCCTGTAAGCGAGAAGGTCAAGTCCATACAGGCGGTTTCCGCAATGGTTCAGAAGTTTGGTGTGGAAGTCATTGCCATAGGAAATGGAACAGCAAGCCGTGAGACTGAGGAATTCATCAAACGTGTGCCCCTCCCTAAGGGAGTCCGTGTGTTTACTGTCAGTGAGGATGGTGCGTCTATATATTCGGCGTCTGAGGTGGCGCGTGAAGAATTCCCTGAATATGATGTGACGGTCCGTGGTGCCGTTTCCATTGGCCGACGTCTTATGGATCCTCTTGCGGAACTTGTAAAGATCGATCCAAAATCTCTTGGTGTGGGACAGTATCAGCATGACGTGGATCAGACTCTTCTCAAGGAAAAACTGGACAATACAGTGGAGAGTTGCGTGAACAACGTCGGTGTAAACCTCAATACGGCAAGCAGTTATCTTCTGAGTTATGTGTCAGGTATAGGCCCGGCTCTCGCTGAAAACATTGTCGAATACAGGACCGTGCATGGTGCCTACAGGTCACGCCATGAACTTCTTAAGGTCAAGCGCCTTGGTGAGAAGGCTTTTGAGCAATGTGCCGGATTCCTGCGTATCGCCGATGCCGAGAATCCTCTTGATAATTCTGCCGTTCATCCTGAGGCCTATCATATTGTGGACCGTATGGCTCGCGATCTCAAGGTCTCTGCAAAGGAACTTGTCGGAAATGCGGAGTTATGTTCAAGGATTGATCCGTCAAGGTATGTGGAAGGCGACTTCGGACTTCCTACCATAAACGACATCATTCAGGAATTGAAGAAGCCGGGACGTGATCCGCGTGAGTCTGCCCAGGAATTCGAGTTCGCTCATGACATCAAGACGATAGAGGACCTTAAGACCGGTATGGAACTTCCCGGCATTGTGACTAACATCACTGCATTCGGTGCATTCGTGGATGTCGGCATCAAGCAGAACGGACTTATCCATGCTTCGCAGATGGGTGTGAAAGGGATGGCTGATCCATCCAAGGTTCTCAAACTGCATCAGCAGGTCAAGGTGACGGTTGTTTCCGTCGACCTTGAACGCGGCCGTATCGGCCTCAGACTGATCCGATGATCATCTGTCTTTTTTCATGGTGTATTGTGACAGGATGACACCGAGTGTGGATATCCCGATTCCGATCCATTGGCGTGAGTTCAGCAGTTCATGGCCGATAAGCCATGCTATTATGGCTGCAGCAACCGGTATCAGTGCCGAGAATATGCTGGATTTTGCTACTCCGAGATTCTTGATCGTGCTGACCCAGAGGGAGAAGGCAAGACTTGAACAGAGGACGGCAAGACAGATGATAGGGTACCATACTTCAGGTGTCAGATGAGTCTCGACACTGAATCCGTCAAGTCCCTTCCAGATGAACAGAGGGAACAGATATACGGATCCTATCAGGAACTGATACATCACTATGATCTGGCTCGAATAGTTTCCTGACAGACTTTTTGTTATGGATGCGTGTCCTACTTCTGCGATGACTGCAATCAGCAGGAGAACGATGCCCCAGATGAAGTTTTCTCCAAGGTCTCCTTTAGCCATGGCTACCATGACTATGCCGACCAGAGAGAACAGGATTCCTATTATATTTACGGCGTTGACCTTTTCCTTGAAGAACAGCATTCCAGCTCCTATGGAGAATATCGGTATGGTTGCTATCACCATTGCACTGATGGTGGGTGAGCCTGTCTCCTTCAAACCGTATGTCTCACAGATGAAGTATATGAAAGGCTCGAAGAATGCCAGAAGAAGGAATTTACCCAGATCCTGTTTCTGTATCCTCTTGATTCTGGTGTATGCAGTATTGAAAAGGAACAGGATGATTCCTGCCATCAGGATTCTTACGAAAACGAAATAGAATATAGGAATCCCTAAGGCGATGAGTTTGTCTGTCCAGATGTAGGACATTCCCCAAAGGGTTATCGCAAAAATGGATGCGATGTAGATCAGTACCTTGCTAGGTTGAACTTTAGGTGACATGTTTTTTACGGTTAGTCGTTTGTAATCGGGGAGATCAGCGTCCGTTGAATGTCAATGGTTTTCCGAAGTTTTCTGTGTTTTCAAGATTGTCTGGGTCCATAAGGTGTCCGTTTACATAGACCTTCTCTATCTTTCCTTTCAGAGTACAGCCTTCATATGGGGTCCATCCGCATTTGCTGTACTGGTCTTGAGCCCTTACGGTAAACTCCTTGTCCTTGTCGAATATTACAATGTCTGCAGCATATCCGTACCGTATCTTGCCTCGTTTCAGACCGTAGAGGTCAGCAGCGTTTTCTGAGAAGACAGCAGCGATTCTGGTCAAAGGTATATCTTCCTGTTCTGCTATTGTTATCAGTACAGGAAGGCTCTGCTGAATCGATGGTAGTCCTGAAGGAGCCTTTGTATATGGGCCTTCCTTTTCGGATAGCAGGTGTGGCGCATGGTCGGAACCTATTGTGTCGATAAGGCCGGATGCCAATGCCTGCCTTAGGGCATCTCTGTCTGCGGGAGTCTTTACGGACGGGTTGCATTTGACTCTGCTTCCCAAGGTCCTGTAGTCCTCGTTACAGAACCAGAGATAGTTGCAGGATGTCTCTGCGACAATGCCCGGATTGTTTGACTTTGCTGCACGGACCATCTCGATTTCCTCTTTTGTGGAGATGTGGCAGAGGACCATACGTGTTCCATTGGTTATGGCTTTCTCCAAGGCCATGATGCTGGATCTGATGCATGCGCGTCTGCTTCGGATTTTCTCATGCTCTTCAAACGGGATGTCATCACCATATTTTTTTATGGCAGCGTTCAGATTGGCCTTTATGGTTGCTTCGTCTTCGCAATGGACGAGTACGGGCCTTTCCTTTATCGAAAAGAGTCTGCCAAGAGTCCTTTCTTCGTCTACGAGCATGTTGCCTGTAGATGATCCCATGAATACCTTTACGCCCGCTACCGAGTCAGCCTGGCATTCGGAGTTACCATCCAGGATATCCCTTATCTCATCAGCGTTACTGTTGGTGGCACCTATATGAAAGCCTATGTTGACAGCGCTTCTGCCTTCTGCGAGTTCTCTCTTTGCCTTTAGTGCCTCCCCGGAAACAGTTGCAGGAGACGTGTTCGGCATGTCTATTACGGAAGTGACGCCCCCAGCAAGGGCTGCCCTGGATTCTGTCTGGATGTCTGCCTTGTGAGTCAGTCCCGGTTCGCGGAAATGCACATGTGCGTCTATGCCGCCGGCCATCAGGTGCTTGCCTTCAAGATTGACCCTTTCTGTTGCATCGTATCTCGAGAGGGCGTCTTCGAGCCTTTCCTCAAAATCCTCTCCGTCAGCATAAATTACATCTGCAATCTTTTCGCCGGCAATGACGACGCTTCCTACAGCTTCTTTGGTTGCGGTCACAATAGTGGCCTTATGCAAAAGTATTGCTTTCATTATGATCTTGCCTTGATTTTTCTCATCTTCAGTTTCATCACACCCCAGAACGCCTCGCCGAAGATGCCGCTGCTCATCTTTGATGTTCCTTCGGTCCTGTCTACAAATATGATAGGAACTTCCTTGATCTTGAATCCAAGTTTGAATGTCGTGTACTTCATTTCGATCTGGAAACCGTATCCCTTCATCTTTACCCTGTCCAGGTCGATTGTTTCGAGTACCTGACGTCTGTAGCATTTGAATCCTGCCGTGGTGTCATAGACCTTCATTCCAAGTACGGTGCGTACATAGACTGAAGCATAATACGACATTATGACTCTGCCGATGGGCCAGTTTATGACACTGATGCCGTTGCAGTATCTTGAACCTATAGCGAGGTCTGCACCATCCGCACATGCCTGATACAGTTTCTGCAGGTCATTCGGGTTGTGGGAGAAGTCTGCGTCCATCTCGAATATGTAGTCATATTCATGTTCGATACACCATCTGAATCCGGTGATGTATGCGGTTCCAAGACCCTGTTTCCCTTTTCTCTCTATCATGAAGAGCCTTTCCGAGAATTCCTTCTGGAGAGTCTTTACGATTGCAGCGGTCCCGTCTGGGGATCCGTCTTCGATTACCAGTATGTGGTATCCGCCCTCAAGGGCGAATACCGCACGGATGATCTTCTCTATGTTTTCTTTTTCGTTATAAGTCGGGATGATGACTGCCTTTCTGTCCATTTCCTTTATTCGATAGTCTTTAACATTTCCTTCACTGCAGCCTCTAACTGCTTGTCTTCACCACGCAATACTGATGCCGGATCATTGTATATCAGTATATCTGGTTCTATCTGCATGTTTTCCAGATACCTTCCCTCCTTGACTCCGATCGCTCCCACCTGAGGGATACCGAACACTATGCTTGGGTCAATCTGGTTTTCCCACCATACCGCTGTCATTGTGCCAGGGACCGGAGCACCGATGAGTTTACCTATTCCGAGAGTCTTGTATACATATGGGAATCCGCATGCGTCCGAGTAGTTGTCTTCACCGACGAGCACGCATGAAGGCTTGTTCCATTTATTGTAAGGCTCTGTGCCGATGTATTGCCCTCTAGGCTCGAACCTTATGTAGCCCTGACCGGACAGCAGGGTCGCAAGGTCATCATGCAGCCATCCTCCGCCGTTGTGTCTTGTGTCTACAATCACTGCGTCGCAGGAACGGTATTTGCCGAGAAGGTCAGAATATACACGCCTGAAACTTTCGGAATCCATGCCTTCCACATGAACGTATGCTATCCTTCCGCCGGAAAGTCTCTTGACCATTTCCGCTCTCTGGTCAACCCATCTTTCGTACATCTGCACGTAGTCGGTGAATGCAGGCTCGATGTACATTTCTACTGGCTTTCGTCCGTTCTTTGATACGCTGATGACGATTTTCTTGCCGCCTTTCTGGCGAAGAAGAGGGTACCAGTCTGATCCTGCCTTGATTTCCGTGCCGTCTATGGCGGTGATTATGTCTCCAGCCTTGATTTCAGGGTCTGCTATATACAATGGACCTCCTTTAAGGATTTCCTTGATCTTCAGACCGTCTCCGGCGTACTCATTGTCATAGAGTGCACCGAGCGTTCCCATGTTGAGCCCGCTTCTATATCTGTATCTTGCGCCTGTGTGCGAGCCGTTCAGTTCACCAAGAAGTTCGGAAAGCATCTCCTGAAAATCGAAGTTGTTGTCGATGTGAGGCAGGAACTTTCTGTATGTGTCCCTGTAGCCTTCCCAGTCAATGCCGTGAATGTCAGTGACATAGAACTTCTCCTGAACCTGTTTCCAAATGTGGTCGAAGATGTATTCCCTTTCTTCTGCAGGTCTGTACTCGAATGTGCCGTTGAATGAAATGCTTTCCTTCGAGCCGTTCGCAGTTGATATCTTTGACACCCCGCTACCTGTCAGAAGGAACATGTGTTTGTCATCAGCGGTAGGGTAGAGCGAACCGTAGACGCCTTTGGAAACAACCTTCACGCTGTTGTCTTCGAGATCCATACAGCAGAGGTCTGTGCTCTTTTCGAGACGTACCATGTAGTACAGTTTCTTTCCGTCCTGTGTGAGGTAATGATCACCGAGTCTTCCTGAGAATTGTGTCAGTTTGACTATCCTGTCCTCTCTGTTTTCAAGGTCGAGGATAAGCTTCTCTGTCTTTTTTTCTGCCGTGGCGCTATCCTTCTTTTCCTTCTTCTCTTCCTTCTTCTTGTCCTTGTCGCTCTTCAGCATGTCTTCAATGGCTCTGTCTTCCTTGTCCTTGTTGAACTCGGCATATCTCTTTCCGTCGAAGAACATTATGTAGATATCCCTTTCTGCGCCCCAACTTCCATGACTTCTGTAGCCGGCCTTGTCCGAGGTCCAGGTCATTGCCTTGCCCTTTAGTGCCCATCTGAAACCACCGTCAGAATATCCGCTCTGGGTAAGGTCGGTGATCTCTCCTGTCTCTACATCGATGAGTGCCACATCCTCGTTGTTCCATCCACCGTCTCCCTGCCAGTTGCAGAGAAGATATCCGCTGTCAGGACTCCATGCGAAACTCTGGTCTCCGTCAGTGTATGAATAATTGACACTCTTGTCCAGCAGAATCTTTTCCTTTCCGTTATCGAGGTCCATTACCGCGATGCCGGTCCTGTCCTTCAGGTACGCGATATATTTGCCGTCAGGCGATACCTGCGGCTGGAAACATGTCTCCCCGGGCCTTGTGACGAGACGCTCCTCCATTTTTACGGCGTATGTGAAGTATTTGTCTTCCTTTTCAGTAAGGGCAGTCTCCCAGATACCCCAATGACCGTTTCTTTCTCCGGCATAATAGAGAGTGCGTCCTTCTTTTCCGAACCATACGCTCCTTTCCTGCTGAGGGGTGTTGGTTATCCTCTTTGTGGTCTTGTGGTCGATGGTAGTGACATATACGTCACCAC
>JAFVHZ010000197.1 GCA_017474265.1 Bacteroidales bacterium
CCCGGAATACGGTAGCCGATGAATCCTGCATGCTACACAAATATTACTCTTGAATGAAATGTCTGTGTATATGCACTATCGCCTTCAGTACATTCCTGAATGAGAAATGTGCCGAGTTCATCCTGATTGTCAAGATAATATTGAAATTCTTTCGTAAGCATCAAAATGTCAATTAAATAGTTCGCAAAATTATCAATAACTTTCATTTATTCCAAGTTTCATGATTTTGCAAAATTTTAACCGAACTGATTTCATGCGACATTGCAAAAGCGGACCGAAGTCACCCGACTCCGGCCCGCTTTTCATTTTCATCCTGCTGCTCTTTGGCAGAGTTGTTCTATTCCTCTCTTGCTGAAATCGTGTCAGTTCAGCAAAGATAATAACAATGACCCTTCCGAGTTTCCATCTGTCAAGTCCGTTTTCACCTATAAGACACCTGCCGGAGAGATATGTTGCAAAATTAATATAAATCTTTTTCTTGAGTTTTTTTTGTAATTTTACGGGAATTAATTTCGAGTGTTATATGGAAATTCTTAAAAACGACATTCTGTCTGTTGAGGTCAGCGGTCATGGCGCTGAACTGCAGAGCATAAGAAAAGGGGAGGTGGAGTACCTCTGGTACGGTGACCCTGCATATTGGGGACGCAGGTCTCCTGTTCTTTTCCCGATTGTGGGAAGTGTCTGGGATGCCAGATATCGTGTGAACGGCAAGGAGTACGGTCTGGGTCAGCACGGTTTCGCCCGTGACATGGATTTCACGCTTGTGAGTGCTTCTGATACTGAAGTGCGTTACAGGCTCGAATCTTCTGAAGAGACCCTTGCAAAGTACCCTTATCCTTTCGTACTGGAGATTGCATATCGTCTTCGCGGAAACGAACTTGATGTCATCTGGGAGGTCACGAACCCTGCCTCTGAAGACCTTCATTTCCAGATAGGAGCCCATCCTGCCTTCCTTTATCCTGATTATGGCAAGGAATCTTCCGGACGCGGTCATTTCACTTTTGACAAGACCGGGGACCTTGAATGCGTCAGACTTGCCGACAAAGGTTGCGTGGACGCTTCGACAAGATATCCTCTTCCGATGAAGGACGGCATCCTCAAACTTGAGAGGGATACCTTCGATCCTGTCAACACTTTTGTCCTCGAGGATTCGCAGGTGCGCGAAGTGAACATGTTCAAGGAAGACGGTACACCGTGGCTCTCTGTTCGTTTCGATGCTCCTGTCCTCGGCATCTGGTCGCCTCCGGGCATGAATGCTCCGTTCATCTGCATCGAGCCTTGGTACGGCCGCTGCGACCGTATGGGATATGAAGGGGAATATAAGGACAAGGACTGGATGAACACCCTTGCTCCGGGAGAAAAGTTCTCGAGTGTCTATACGATAGTGATTGCTTAGGGCATCGCAAGTAATAGGTAGGCACCGTGGTCGGGCATCATAAGATGTCGTGATTGCGGTGCTGTTTTTATGGCCTGGACGGTGCTCCATCCATGATTTTTGATATCTTTGCGCTCTGCGCAAGAACAACAGCATGAAACTTTCGGAATTGAAGACGGGAGAGCGTGGCGTGATCGTGAAGGTCAACGGCCATGGCGGCTTCCGTAAAAGGATAATAGAGATGGGTTTTGTGAGAGGCAGCAAGGTCAAGGTGATCCTTAACGCCCCTCTGAGGGATCCTATCGAGTATGAGATAATCGGATACAAGATATCCCTGCGCCGCGAAGAGGCGGCAAAGATCGAGGTCATCAGTGAAAGTGAGGCAAAGGAGACTCTGAAGACAGGGGAGTTCCTGCAGGCACTTGAGGCTGACGAGGATACTCGTCTGGAGCAGGAGATGAGGACTCTTGCGGAAGAGCGCCGCAGGACCATAAAGGTGGCTCTTGTCGGCAACCCGAACTGCGGCAAGACCTCTCTTTTCAATATTGCGTCAGGCAGTCATGAGCATGTGGGAAACTACAGTGGAGTGACAGTGGATGCAAAGGAAGGCACATTCGAGCATGGAGGATACAGATTCATACTGGTAGACCTTCCCGGCACATATTCCCTTTCGGCTTACAGTCCCGAGGAACTGTATGTCCGCAGGAACCTTGTGGATGATATGCCGGATGTGGTGGTCAATGTCGTGGATGCCTCCAACCTTCAGAGGAACCTCTATCTCACGACGCAACTTATCGACATGAACCTTCGTGTCGTGATGGCCCTGAACATGTATGATGAACTGCAGACCCGTGGCGACCGTCTGGACATCAGGCAGTTGGGCTGGCTTCTCGGAATGCCGGTGGTGCCGACTGTAAGCCGTACCGGCAAAGGCATAGACGAACTTTTCGACACGGTCGTGCAGATTTATGAAAAGAGCGATCCTCAACTGGCACGACATATCCATATCAACCACGGAGCGGAACTTGAGCAGAGCATCACCAGAATAAAGGGCTTCATCAAGAAGAATACAGACCTGCGCTACAGGTACTCTACCAGATATCTTGCAATCAAATATCTGGAAAACGATGCTGAAATAGAGAAGATTGTCGAGGGTCTTCCGAACAGGGATGAGATAATTTCCGCAAGGTTCGAGGAGAACAACAGGCTCAGGGCCATTCTCGGCTCTTCGGCCGAATCATCCATGGTAGATGCCAAATATGCCTTTGTCCAGGGTGCTCTTGCCGAAACTTATGTGCCGGCTTCCGGCAAGCGTAAAGGACGGACCCTGACGGATCATATCGATGCCGTGGTGACAAACAGATGGGTGGCATTCCCGATATTCTTCTTCCTTCTGTATCTGGTCTTTGACGGTACTTTTGTCATCGGAGAGTATCCGATGCAGTGGATCGAATGGCTGGTGGAACATGTAGGGGCGTTTGTCGCCTCGGTGATGGCGGACGGATGGCTCAAGGACCTTGTGGTCGACGGCATCATCGGCGGAGTGGGAAGCGTACTTGTCTTCCTGCCCAACATCCTTCTTCTGTATCTCTTCATTTCTCTTATGGAGGATTCGGGATATATGGCCCGTGCGGCCTTCATCATGGACCGTCTGATGCATAAGATAGGACTCCATGGGAAATCCTTCATCCCTATGATCATGGGATTCGGATGCAATGTGCCAGCCATCATGGCGACCAGGACCATCGAGAGCAGGAAAAGCCGCCTGATCACCATGCTCATCATTCCTCTGATGTCATGTGCGGGCAGAATGCCTGTATATATATTGATAGCGGGCGCTTTCTTCCCGCGTCATGCCGGCCTGGTGCTTCTTGGACTGTATGCTCTTGGAATAGTCCTCGCTGTGATTGCCGCCAGAATCATGAGCCGGTTCTTCAAGGATGATGACCTGCCTTTCGTGATGGAACTTCCGCCGTACCGCATACCTACCGCCAAATCGGTTTTCCGTCATACATGGGAGAAGGGAAAGCAGTACCTGCAGAAGATGAGCGGCATCATCCTCATATGTTCCATGGTGATATGGTTCCTTGGCTATTTCCCAAATCATGATGCATACGGTTCTGTAAAGGAGCAGCAGGAACATTCATTCATCGGCTATATCGGCAAGGCTATGGAGCCTGTTCTGGAGCCGTTGGGATTTGACTGGCGCATGGGAGTCGGCATTGTTGCCGGAGTAGGTGCCAAGGAACTGGTGGTCAGCACTCTTGGCGTCATGTATGCCGATGAGGAACCTGTCGCATCGGACTCTCCTGAAGGCGATACCCGTCTGCAGCGTGCCCTGGTGCGCTCTGTGACTCCGCCGGCTGCTCTTGCATATATGGTGTTCATCCTTCTGTACTTCCCGTGCATAGCGACTTTCGTCGCCATAAAGAATGAAAGCGGAGGCTGGAAATGGGCCATCATCACGGCGGTATATACCATCCTTCTGGCATGGGTGGCTGCATTCATCACCTTCCATGTGGCTTCCCTGTTGTTATAAATCTCTTCCGGAGGCACTGTCTGTCGTCAGACCGTGGCCGGCCGCGGCCTCGTGAGCGGCTCCCGAGACCTTCAGGTCGAGGGTGGATGAAGGGACTGCAGGTCCCGAAAGTCTGACGACAGACAGTGCCTCCGGATGACAGAATACCAACAATTAGGGATTGTCGGAGTTATGGTGATGTCGTACCTTTGCATCAGAGATTTCCGGAAGAAAGAAATAATAAGCCATTATAGTTATAGAATTCAAATCCTTTTAATTGTTGTATTTAGCGAGAGGCCTTCCGTGACGGGACGCCTCTCGCTGATTTATGGGGCAAGGAGCGTTTTCATTGAAAGAAAACAGTTAACTTTGGACAAATAATTGCGTGATATGACTACAGAGATCCAGCGAATCGTCTTTTCCGAATCCATCAAACTGGCGGATCTGATAGACGTGAACTTCAAGTTGCTGAATGTGCTTTCCCGTTTCGGCATCAGCCTCGGTTTCGGCGAAAATACCGTCAGTGAAATGTGTGCAAGGCAGGGAATCAACCTGAATTCCTTCCTGCTCATATGCAATGTGTATACGTACGACGACTATGTCCCGTCGGCAGAACTGATGTCGGAGGCGGATCCTGTGACTATAGTGGATTATCTTCATAATTCCCATGCATTCTACCTTGAGAAGGAGTTCATGGGCCTGGAGAAGAACCTCAAGGCCATGGTTGAGCCATGTGATGACATGCAGAAGAAGGTGGTCGCGAAGTTCTTTGCCGACTACAAGGCTCAGGTGGAGAATCATTTCGAGTATGAGGAAAGCGTAGTGTTCCCATATGTCCGCGGTCTTAAGGAAGGAGGAAGGCAGGAAAGTTATTCCATCGAGCAGTTCGAGGAAAACCACAGCAATATCGACGAGACCCTCGGAGACCTTAAGAGTATCGTCATGAAGTATCTCCCTGAGACATGTGATACCGTACTTCGCAACGAAGTCCTCTACCGCATATACAGGCTCGAGGAAGATCTGGCCAAGCATACTATCATTGAAGACTCGGTACTTATACCGATGGTAAACAGGTTGGAGGCATGATGAAGGCAGGTCATAAGAAAGTACTTCTCATCATCCCTTCGATGATAGTTGCAAGGGGGATCGAGGCTGTTCTTGGAGAACTGGGGGAGTTCCGTGTGGAAGGCATTCTCTCGGATCTGTCCCATTCGTCTGAGGCCCGTCTGAGAAACATGGATGCCGATGTGATAATCATCGATCCTGTGGTGTTCGATTATGTGTCCCGTATGAACGGCCGGAGCAGGATCGCTGAACATACCGATGCCGCTGTCGTCGCTCTGAAGACAATACCTATGGATGACGAACAGTTGAAGCAGTATGACGGGTTCATCAGCATGTACGACCAGGCGGTGACTGTGGTGAAGAAACTCCGTGACTCCCTCTCGTCAAGAACAGAGGTGGCGGATTCGGATGAATACGACCTGTCAGTCAGGGAGAAGGAAATACTTGTCTGTGTCGCCAAGGGCATGCTGAACAAGGAGATAGCAGACCATTTCAGCATATCCATCCACACTGTCATCACCCACCGCAAGAACATCACGCGCAAGACAGGCATCAAGACCGTCGCCGGCCTTACTGTTTACGCCCTCCTGAATAATCTCATCGACTCAGGCTCCATCGAACTCTGATCTGTCACGAGTACTTGCGGGGGAACCTGAGCAGTATTGCCAGAATGGCGCAGAGTCCCATTATGAAAGGATAGTACAGGTGGCCTATGATGCTGATTGACGAGATTCCTGCCAGACCGGCAGCCATCAGCATCTGTGCTCCGTATGGGATGAAGCCTTGGACCAGACAGGAGAAGGTGTCGAGGATGCTCGCTGTCTTTCTCGGGTCAAGTCCGAAGCGTTTTGTGATGTCTCTGGCGATGCCTCCTGCAGTGATTATCGCTATGGTGTTGTTGGCTGTACACAGGTTTGCCAGTGACACGAGTCCTGCAATGCTGAATTCAGCGCCGCGCTTGCCTCTGATGTGCCGTGTCATTCCGTTGACAATGAAGTCTATGCCACCGTTGACCCTTATCAGTTCAAGCATTCCTCCTGCAAGCATGGTCACGATTATAAGGTCTCCCATGTCGCTGATTCCTCCACCGATGGATTCCAGAAACCCTGTCCAGTCGATACTGCCGAATGAGAAGCCTATCAGAGCATTGACTGCCAGACCGATGGTGAGCACAGCCGTGACATTCACTCCGGAAAGAGCAAGGGCGATTACGAGGATGTATGGGATGAGGAGGACCCAGTTTATCGGACCCGCTTCAGGAGTTACAGATACGGACGACCCCATAATCACATAAAGGATTGTGACTATCAGGGCTGCCGGGCCGACTATCCTGATGTTTGCCTTGAACTTGTCGGACATGGAACATTCCTGAGTCCTGGTCGCTGCTATGGTGGTGTCCGAAATGAAGGACAGGTTGTCTCCGAAGAAGGCACCGCCCACAATTATTGCAGTGATGAACGGGACGCCGGAAAATGGTCCTGAAGCACCTGCGGTAACTAGTTCCGAGCCTATTCCTGCCGCTACGGGGACGAGCGCTACGATAGTTCCGACACTGGTTCCTATAGACATCGAGATGAAGCATGATGCCAGAAAGAGTCCTGCATAAAGAAGGTTGCCGGGGAGGATGCGGAGTGCGAGGTTGACAGTGGCGTCAATTGCCCCTATCTCTTTAGCCGTGGCGGCGAATGCGCCCGCAAGCACGAATATCCATATCATCAGAAGCACGTTCCGGTTGCCTGCACCGTCAGAAAATACGGATATCCTTTCTTCAAGAGTCTTTCCCTTGCATATCGCAATTGCGTAGACCGATGCTGTCAGGAATGCGGCCGAAATGGGAATCCTGTAGAAGTCGTGGGCCACGATTGACGATATAAGATATATGCAGAGAAACACAAGGAGAGGGCTCAACGCCAGCAGTCCGTTTTTAGAATTGTCAGATTTCATTTCCATATCATATTTGTCAAGTCCGTGCAAAGGTACTCAAAAATGACTTATATTTGCACATTGAATGAAGAAAGACAACCATATACAGGCACCGATGGGGGAGACCACCGTTCTTCTCCATACATGCTGTGCACCATGCTCGAGCGCCATCATCGAGGCTATGCTCAAGAACGGGATCACTCCTGTCATCTACTACTGCAATCCGAACATATACCCTTTTGAGGAATACGAAATCCGCAAGAACGAATGCACCAGGTATGCACAGTCTCTGGGTCTGGAGATTGTGGATGCCGATTATGACCATGACAACTGGCTTGAGGCCGTCCGCGGTCTCGAAGATGAGCCTGAAAGAGGAGGACGGTGCCTCAAATGTTTCAAGTTGAGGCTTATGCGCACGGCGCAATATGCGGCAGAAAGAGGTATCAAGGTCATCACCACGACCTTGGCGTCATCCCGGTGGAAATCCCTGGACCAGATAAACGAAGCCGGCCTATGGGCGTGCGAGGCAATAAACAAAGCCTCGTCGGCAGGTGCTGACAAGGCTGTTGTATGGTGGGACCGGAACTGGCGCAGGAACGGACTCCAGGAGCGCCGCCTTCAGATCATAAAGGAATATGATTTCTACAACCAACTCTATTGTGGATGTGAATTCAGCATGAGGAAAGATTAGAATACAGGACCGCCTTCTGAAGACTTCACCACTATCGTGCATCCGTCCTTGACTTCGGCAGGAATGGCTTCCTTCTTATAAGTGCTTTTTTCTTTTGCCTCGTTTTCGGAAGTCAGTGTCAGTACATCCTTGTCCAGAGAGACAGAATAAGATGCAGCCCAGGCGTTTCCATCATTGTATTTTCCTGAAAGGACGGCCTTGTCTTCGTCTACCTTCCATGTGCCTCTATATAGACGGAAACTTCCTTCACCGATCTTCTGGTAAAGTTCAAATGCACCGTCCTCGGCAAGGCTTAAGTAGATGTCTCCCGTAACAGGAAGTGATGTGCTGTGCCACTCTCCGGTGATTTTCGATGCCAGCGTCACTGTCGGTTCAATCGTTCCCTGATTCCCGTTTCCACCGTTGTTTCCGGAGTTTCCTCCGTTGTTTTCGTTTCCTCCGGAGTTCTCGGTGTTTCCGGAGTTTCCTCCCTGGTTTTCAGGATCGATCTTCTCGCCGCATGCGATGATGGCGAAGGCTGCAAACAGAATATATAGTGTTTTTTTCATCTTTTCTGAAATTAGAGGTTAAAGCCATCCTCCGTTAGAGGAAACGAAAGGTCTTGATACGATGGAGATCTCGCGCGAGTAATCCATTCCTCCGATGCCGTCTTCCTTTTCAGGGTCTTTTCCGACAGAACCGGTCAATGTGATCTTTCCGGCACCGATGGCGGTGCAGGTGATTTCGAGCATGCCGTTTCTGATGACAGGGTCCTCTGTGAGGCCAAGTGATTTCCTTGAAGCATCATCCATGCTCATAGTGTAGGTTCCCTGAGGATTGCAGTATGGCTCAAGGTCGATAGTGGCCTTTTCACCGGCCTTTACCATCACTGACGGAGTGCCTTCGATGGCCATAAGGAACTTCCATGCATCTACGGCTCCTGTTCCCATCCTGCCGATGAACCTGCTCATGTCTATGCTTACAGGGGTGGATGAGAAAGGAGGATAGAAGTTCTTTGAGCCTCCCTTGTTGTACTGGTCAATGTCATTCACGGATGTCAGGAGCATGGAGGTCATCTCTTCTCTGCTGAATGTCTTGCCGAGTTTCTTTGCATAGGCTATTCCAAGTGCAAGGACGCCCGAGACATGCGGACAGGCCATGGATGTTCCCTGCATGTATACATAGTTCTTGCTCTCGCCTTTGTCTGTGGTCAGTCCGGGGTAGCCTCCGCTGACCGAACATGCAAGACCGGTAGACAGGATCATACCGTCATATTCGCCTTTTACGCCTTTCCATTCTCCACCAGGTGCGGCAATGTTGCATCCCGGACCATAGTTGGTGTAACCGCCAGGGAGCCAGTCGTAGCCGAATGCGGTCACTGAAATCACTTCTGAAAGTGCTCCCGGATAACTTGAATACGGGTTGCTGTGGTTTCCTGCGGCGAATACCGCGATGTTGCCTTTAAGAGACTCGTGATTGCTGTTTGAAGGGTCAAGGAAGTACATCAGGGCGGCAGTTTCAAGTGGTGAACCTTCCACCTTGGCTCCATCGTCGAGGGTGCCGCCGTTTATGTACATGTCATCTTCAGTGATGATGTTTGCTGTTCCGTACGAACATTGCGCGATGCAGGCGCCGTTGTCGGCAGCATAAACAAATGCTGCTGCATTCTGGGCGTCGACCGCGTAATCGCTTCCGTTGAATATCTGGCAACTCATCAGACGGACTCCGTCACCTTTGCCCGTACCTCCCGCAATGGAACTCACTCCCTTGCCGTTGCCGTTCACCGCGCCGATGATGCCGGCGACGTGTGTTCCATGGCCTACACCTTTGGTGCTGTTGAGGGCCTCTCCGCTTACTGCCGGCATTTCTTCCTTATCGAGAAGTCCGTTCGCATAGTCCTCATCGATGGAGTAGCATTTCACGAAGTTGAAGCCGTACTTGTCGTCGATGAATCCGTTGCCGTCATCGTCCTTTCCGCTTTCTCCGCTTATTTCTGCGTCATTCTTCCATACCGCGTCTGCAAGGTCTTCATGTCTGTAGGCCACGGCGCAGTCGAATACAGCGACAATCACGCTCGGGTCTCCTCCGGTCAGTCTCCATGCGTCCTTGACGCCTACATCCGCTCCGGCAACGGATCCCTTGAAAGACCCGTCGTTGACGAGGTTCCACTGATGCGATGCATATGGGTCGTCGAATGTAGAAGCCGATGAAGTGCTCTTAGTCATAGGAAAGGCTTCAAACGGATATGCTTCCTCTGTCCTGACCGGCTTTATGGTCTTGCTGTATTGGATCGAACTGACTTCTTTCATTGCAGCAGCCTTCAGAGCGACTTCCTCCGGTCTGACGCTCTCATTGAAATCAAGGGCATACCACCTGTGGAGCCCGTATTTTCTGAATGCTTCCATATTACGGGCCTTGACAGGAACCGCAGGTCTGATGGCGTCGGCGCCCGTATTCATCAACACGAGTTCCAGATCCCCTTCCGAAACCGCATCCTCGCCCAATTTGACCAGGATGGTGCCGGGAACGATTTCTCCATCTGTTCCTCCTACCAGTTTTCCTGCGAGAGACTGCCCTGATTCCGGTAGCGTGTCCGTTTCCTGAAGGTTCTTTGTACAAGATATGCCGAGTGCCAGAACGGCCGTCAGTATCAAAATTCTGTATCTCATCTGTAATGCTTTATGTATACAAATCACAAATATAGGAAAAAATGCTAACTTTGCCTTAAACAGGATGACTATGAAACTCAATTTACTCCCTCTTCCGATAGTTTGTCTCACGATGGCAGGCATGATGTCGTCGTGCGGACATCCGCATACTCATCATCTTGCAGCAGAACTCGATGCCCTGGATCAGGAAATAGAGAGTATGGATGATTATGTCGAGAATAAGGAGGACAAGATCAGAATGATTCAGAGCCTTCTGGACTCTGAAGACATCACTCTGCAGCAGCAGTATCACATATACGGACAGTTATATAATGAGTATGATGCCTTTCAGTTTGACAAGGCGAAGGAGATGCTTGAGCATCAGGAACGTATTGCCGTAGAATTGGGTGACGAGTCCCTCTATTTTACTGCGTCATTGAACAAGGTGGATCTCTTGTCATCAGCAGGCCTCTTTCTTGAAGCATCCCAGTTGTTTTCGCAACTTGATACCTCACGTTTTGACTACAAGCATAAGATTTCATGGTATAATGCCCGCCAGAAGTTTCTTCATGATTATGAGGAATATGTCCAGGCATCTTCTGTGATTGTGCCGGATGCTGCAAAAGTTCGTGTGTATCAGGACCTTATATTGAAGAGTACTCCGGATGATTCTTCATTGAACAGGCATATAAGGGTCATGAGGCTGATAGATGACAGAAAGTTTGATGAGGCATATGAAGAGAATCTGAGGATAATCGCAGAGTTGAGTAAGGAGACCCGAGATTTTGCAGTGCAGGCATACTGGCAGGGGTTCATATGTGAGAACCTCGAAAAGTATGATGAGATGCTTCTTTGGTGGATAGAGTCTGCAAAATGTGACATCCGCGGGGCCATAAAGGACAATGCAGCCCTCTGTTCTATAGCCATCAAGATCATGCCGCAAGGCGAAACAGACCGTGCCTTCAAATATATCCGTCTGTCTCTGGATGATGCGGTATACTACAATGCCAAACTCCGTAAGGTGCAGATAGCTTCCACCATGCCTTGGATCGAGCAGGCCTACTGGGCCGGCAAGGAGAGGCAGAACAAGGAACGCAATCTGTATCTGCTCTTGATTACTGTTGTTGCGGTGATGCTTCTCGGTCTTCTTGTTTTTGCATTGAACTTAGTACGTAAGGGACGGCAGACAAAGAAAATAATTGAAAGTCAGAATCAGAATCTCGCGCAATCGTATAAGTCCATTGCCGACACGGAAGATGTTCTCAGAAAGACCAATCTTGACCTGATCGAGGCCAATGCCGCCAAGGAAGAATATCTGGGCCTGTTCCTTTCCATGTGTTCAGGATATCTTGACAAATTGAAGAAGACCATATCCAGAGACCAGTATGAAACAGAACTCAGGAATTTCTACAAGACTTTCGATACTTCCTTCCTGTCTCTCTATCCTACATTCGTGGAAGACTTCAACCGTCTGTTGAAAGAGGATGCGCGGGTCTCGCTCAAGGATGGTGAACTGCTAAATACCGAACTCCGTATCTTTGCCTTGATCAAACTCGGCATCACCCAGTCTTCCCACATCGCATCCCTGCTGAGGTATTCTGTCAATACGATCTATAACTATCGGGCCCAGGTCAAGAATGCCGCCATTTCAGACCGTGAAAATTTCGAGGAGAATGTTCGAAAGATAGGCTCAAACCGTTAGTAAATCCACTTTTATCTTTTTGGGGTTATCTATTTACTTGTTTGGTAATCAGGTAATTGTGTTGCTGTGTCTGTCTTTGTTTGTCCACTTTGAACAGTGGGCGTTATCTGTATTTCCACTTTTTTTCTATGCTTTTGCTATAAAAAGTATTGACAATCAAATCGTTGGTGGTAGAGCGCCCACTAATTTAGCCTTGCGCCGGAATGAAAGAGGTGTTTGTGTGTGAAAATTATTAAATTTGAGAGACGAACCCACAATTCGTACACATTTTATTAACACATAAACATTAACCCATAAAACACCTAACTTATCGATTCGCCCTTATCTTTGCGAAAATGGCTCTGAGTTGCGCCAATGCGTTTGCTCAGCAAGTGAAAGGTACAGTAAAGGACACAGCGGGTGAGCCTGTAATAGGCGCAGCCGTGATGGTCGAGGGAACAACAATCGGTACGACCGTCGACCTAGACGGAGCCTTCGTGCTTGACGGAGTTCCTTCGGACGCTGTCCTGACAGTCTCTTCAATCGGTTACAAGACAGCCCGCGTTCCAGTAGGGGGGGGCAACCTAAATGTAGTCCTTGAGGAAGACACTACAATGCTCGAGGAGACAGTCGTAGTCGGTTACGGCGTCCAGAAGAAGAGCGTCGTTTCTGCGGCAATCTCTACAGTCGGAAGTGACATGCTCGACAAGGTCGGTGCAGTCCGCGTAGACGATGCACTCAAGGGACTCACTCCTGGTGTGACCGTAACTTCGACCTCAGGTCAGCCTGGAGCAGGTTCCCAGATCCGTATCAGAGGTATCGGTACCATCAATGACTCCAATCCTCTTTATGTAGTCGACGGAATGCCGGTTACAGGAGGTATCGATTATCTCAACCCTTCAGATATCGAGCGCCTTGACATTCTCAAGGATGCCGCATCCTGCGCAGTGTATGGTACCCGTGGTGCAAACGGTGTCATCATCGTCACGACCAAGAAAGGAGCAAAGGATAAGATATCTGTGAATTATGATTTCCAGTACGGCATGTCCAATCCTTGGCGCAAGCGTGAGGTCCTGAATGCGACAGAGTATGCCCTTTTAAGGAATGAAGGAGCCATCAATGCCGGACAGGCACCTATGTACGATGATCCGTATTCATTCGGAGAAGGAACAGACTGGCAGGCTGAAATCTTCAACAGAAATGCTCCTACCCAGAGCCACAATCTGTCTGTGAGCGGTACAAGCGGAAAGAATCAGTATTTCGTATCGGCAAGTTATTATACTCAGGAAGGTATAATCGGTGGAAATTATGACCGTTCGAACTATGAGCGTTTCACCGTCCGCGTAAACGACAGGTATTCTATCTTTGATGCGACAGAAGAGCGTTCATGGCTGAACAGGATGAACCTCAATCTGAACGTTTCATATTCACGCACATTCACCAGAGGCATTTCCACAAACTCGGAGTATGGATCGCCTCTCGGTTCGGCAATCACTCTTTCTCCACTTCTCGGTGTATACGTGGATCCTTCTGAAGAGCAGGATGTCATGGATATGTACAAGCACAATTCAGCGGCTCATGAGGAAGGTGCAAATCCTAATGTGAAGGACTATAACCTTGTCCGTGACAGGAACGGAAGACTGTTTACGGTTCCGGGCTCAAGTTACAACGAGATGGTAAATCCGTTGGCAGATCTGTCTCTCCCTGGTGAAAAGCACAATTATGACCGCTTTGTGGCAGGTGGAGATGTTGAACTCCAGTTGTATGATGGCCTTACATTCCGTTCGGCTATCAATTTCGACCTTTCGTTCGGAGGAACAGACGGCTGGATACCTAACTATTATCTGAATGCAAACCGCAAGCAGGGATATTCTTCTGTCTGGGCAGCCATGAACCGCGGTGTCGTATGGCAGGTGGAGAACACGTTGACGTACAGCAAGGAGTTCGGCAAGCACAATGTTACTGCAATGCTCGGTCAGTCTGCCCTTGAATCAACAGGAAAGAATCTTAACGGTAGCAGAATGTATCTGATGGATGAGGATCCTGACAGGGCAAACCTTGGATTCGCGACAGACACACGTGAAGAAAGGGATGCTGGCGGTACGCCATATGATGACTATCGTCTTTCATCATTGTTTGCACGTCTTTCATATGACTATGATGACCGTTATATGGTTCAGATGACAGTTCGTCGTGACGGTTCGTCACGTTTCGGTGCAAACAACCGTTTTGCTATATTCCCGTCAGCATCGGTAGCATGGAATGTCAAGAATGAGGAATGGTTTGCAGACGAAGCCCCTTGGCTCTCGACATTGAAGGTCCGCGCTTCGTGGGGACGTAACGGTAGTGATGCTCTCGGAGCATTCCGTTATGATGCCCTGACCGCTGTCGGCAACAACTATGTGTTCGGAAACGGAGCCACAAAGACTGAGGCGATCACCAATGGTGTGAAGGCTTCCATCACTGCGAACCCTAGCCTCAGGTGGGAGACAAGTGAGCAGACCGACTTCGGTGTCGACCTCGGTTTCCTCGGCAACTCTCTTCAGTTTACTGCTGACTACTTCTATAAATATACCGATGGAATGCTCATCGAGAAGCCTGTTCCTTCATATCTCGGTGAATCAAAGCCTTGGGGAAATGTAGGTACTATGTCAAACAGCGGAGTTGAGTTCGATGTCAATTACCGTTACTCTATAGGTGACTTCAATTTCTCTGTAGGGGCCAATGCGACTTGGGTCAAGACTCTCCTTATCAATGCAGGAAACGAGACAGGTATCCTTGACAGGGCATCATTCTCTACAGCAGGTACAATCATCCGTGGAGAGAATGGCATGACCTTCCCATATTTCTATGGATATAAGACTGACGGCATATTCCAGAATGATGCTGAAGTTGCTGCTCATGTGAATAAGGACGGCAAACTTCTACAGTCATCTGCAGTGCCGGGAGATGTACGCTTCGTGGACTATAACGGTGATGGTGTTCTCGATGACAAGGACCGTACGATGATAGGAAAATGTACTCCTTCATGGACATATGGCCTGAATGCTGCAATCGAGTGGAAAGGAATCGACTTCTCTATGGTATGGCAGGGTGTTGCAGGAAACTACGTATTCGACGGAACACGTCGTACGGACATCTCTGCAACCAACCAGCCTAAGTGGATGCTCAACCGCTGGACCGGCGAAGATTCGACAAATGAACTTCCTCGCTTCACTCTTGATGACAAGAACCAGAACTGGAGGATGTCAGATCTTTATATAAAGGATGCAAGTTATTTCCGTCTGAAGAATCTTACCCTCGGTTACACCCTTCCTGCAAAGTGGACAGAGAAGATCTTCGTCAAGAGACTTCGTGTATATTTTGCAGCAGAGAACCTTCTTACTCTTACAAAGTATGACGGATTCGATCCTGAAATCGCTGATTTCGTTGATAGAGGTATCTACCCTCAGTCACGTACACTTCAGTTTGGTGCCAACATTACATTCTAATCACCTGAAAAGAGAATTAATATGAAAAGGATATATTACATTATAGCAGCCGTGCTGCTGTCTATGGCAATCAGCTCTTGCGGTGAGAAATGGCTTACGGTTGAATCTCACCACCAACTCCGTATCGATGAATATTATTCGACCAGAGACAGAATATTTGAGGGTCTTGTAGCGGCATATGACCCGCTTCAGTGGTTCGACTGGAACGGTTCGCAGTATAGCCCGATTCCTCTGATTTTTGAAGTCATGGCAGACGACCAGTATCCTGGTGGTGCTGACGTCAACGATAACCGTCAGTATCATCTGATGTTCAACTTTGTAGCAGAGCCTACAACTGTATGTAGCAGCGTGTGGACCGTGGCTTATTCGGGTATCAACCGTGCCAACTGCGTGCATATGTATATGCCGGGCGTGACCGATATTTCTGATGCCGAGAAGGCTCTGTTCCTCGCGGAGGCTACCGTCCTTCGTGCATATTATTACAATATCCTCTGGAAACTCTGGGGAAACATCCCATACTATGAGACCAACCTTGAGCCGCCATACCTCTGCGATCAGTCTACAGCAGATGCAGTCTATGCGGAAGTCATTGTTGACCTTGAAGATGCGATCAAGAACGGCGGTCTTCCTATGAAGGCTGAGGCTGGCAAGGAAGGTCGGGTGACATATGCGGCTGCAGCAATGCTTTATGCCGAGATGGTCATGTATCAGAAGGATCAGACCCGCTATCAGACCGCCCTGGATTATATGGAAGAGATCATCGGCAGCGGCAAGTACTCTCTTGTACCGGACCTTGCAGATATGTGGGAGCCGTCTGGCGAATGGAGCACAGAGACTATTTTTGATATAAACTATTTCGATAATGGTGCTTACCGTTCTTGGGGAAGTTGTCTTACTGCCGGCGGTACCGTTCTTCCAAGACTTGTAGGTATCAACGAACTGAAGGGCAGCACAAAGTATCAGAACGGTTGGGGATTCGGTCCTATGACCAAGGCTGCTGCACAACTTTTCGAGGCCGGCGACAAGCGTGAGGCTGTCACAGTTTATGAACCTGCAGTGGATGAGCCGGCAGCAACTTATACACCTCGTTTCCAGAATACCGGCTACTTCAATGCCAAGTATCTTCCGAGGACCGACGGAAATGCGAATCAGATTGCTGATGCAGACCTTAACTTCAACAACAACATCCGTATCTACAGATACGCCGAGACTCTTCTCAATGCAGCGGAACTCATTGCAGTTCATGGCTGTACAGGAAAGGGTTCTGCAGATGACTACCTTAATGAAGTACGCACGCGTGCCGGCCTGACAGGTGTGACTGCAGATCTGGAGTCAATCCTTCACGAGCGCCATCTCGAACTCATGGGAGAAGGAAAACGTTATTGGGACCTTATCCGTACAGGCAAGGCCGCTCAGGTTCTTGTACCTGCCAACGATCTTGGAGATGAGAACGGAGATGTTCACCGTACCAACAGTTGGACAGAGAGCAAGAAGTACCTTCCTATTCCTCAGACTGAGATAGATGCCGCTCAGGGTACTCTCACTCAGAATAATTACTAATGGTATCCGTAAACCTCAATTTGCAATGAAAATGAATATTATCAATAAGATAACGGCATTTGCCGCAGCCATCCTGCTGTCTGTCGGCTGTATGCCTGAATATCTGGAGGTTGACCAGAAGAAAGTCCCTCAAGCAGCAGATATTGATGCCGTTTATGAGATCAACAATGAAACCAATGAGGTTACATTCTCGATCAGAAATAAGGAAATGGTACCTGTATGGGTTGTCGAAGACGAGATCGTCAACGGCAGAAAGACCAACAAGAACTATACAGGTAACAATCTTACATTGCTCTTCAATGAGCGAGGTGAGCACACCATACATGTAAAGGCTTATAATGCACATGGTATGTCAGTGGGCCAGAAACCTGTCACATTCACGCTGGAGAATTATATTTCATATGACAAGGGCCTCAAGGGCTGGGATCCGGACGAAGGAACCAACCTCTGGAGAAGCGCTGTCAAGACCAATTACTTCTTCTATTATGCACCGGGCTGGAGCCAGATAGCGGATCCTTCTGTTGAAGTAAGCGGCAACGATTACGTCCTGACTCTTCCTGCTGCAACTACAGACCAGTGGCAGGCACAGGTTGCATTCACTCAGATCGGAATTGCAACGACTGCGGACAAGACATATGATTTCCAGGTGGTGCTGAAGTCAAACAACGACCTTCCTGGCGTTACCATCAAGTTGACCCATGCCGATGATGACAATGTCTTCTATTGTGCAGACAGGCATCAGGTCCCTGCCAATCAGGACTTCCTGTATCAACTCGTGAACATTCCTGGTAAGGACATGCCGGATCTCGACCTGTTCTTCGACTTCGGTGGAAACCCTGAGAATACAGTAGTCGACATCAAGCAGATCATCATCTCCGAGCATCAGGAGAACCATGTCATCAAGGATGATTCAGGCAAATGGAACGCCGACATCGATGCCAACATGTGGAAGAGTGCTGTCACAGATCAGATAACATGCTGGTTTGCCAACAATGACTGGGGACAGATTTCAGATCCTTCATATGTGGCTGAAGGCGGTGCTTATGAAGTGACGATTCCTGAAGGAATGGGATCGAGTCAGTGGCAGGGTCAGTTCGCTGTAAACCACACTGGAATCTCGCTTGCGGAAGGCAAGAAGTATGACTTCCAGTTCGTACTCAAGTCAGATGCAGACCATCCGGGCGTGACCATCAAGCCATGTAATGGCGTCGATGGCTCAAATGACGATCCTTTCATGGCAGACGGTAGACATGTTCTCAAGGCTGGTGAGGAATATCTCTATCAACTTGCCGATGTGGACGGAAAGAATATTCCTGACCTCAAGGTTGTCTTTGATTTTGGTGGCGGAGTTGCAAGTTCTGTAATCGTTATCAGCGACATCATCATCTGCGAGCATCAGGACGGCCATGTGGTGAAGGCTGAGGACCCTAACAAGAATACATTGTTTGATGCTGCCGCTCCAGAGAACATGTGGCTGACAGCAAATACAACCGAGTGGACATACTACTATGCACCGGGCTGGAGTCAGATAGCGGATCCTGCTGTATCTGCGGACGGTAATTTCTATCTTGTGACATTGCCGGCAGCAACAACAGACCAGTGGCAGGCTCAGATGTTCTTCAACAATCTGGGTATCAGCACACAGGAAGGTAAAAAGTATGATTTCCAGGCTATTTTGAAGTCCAACAATGATCACCCTGGTGTTACCGTAAAACTGGTTTCTACAGCAAGTGACTCCGATTTCTATTTCGATAAGCGCCATAAACTGGTTGCCGGCGAAACATATGTTTATCAGGAGTCGAATCTCGAAGGAAAGAATCTCGAGAATCTGAAACTTGTTCTTGATTTCGGAGGTTGCGCTGCAGATACTGAAGTTGAGATCAAGGATATCATCTTCCAGGAACATAGGGAGAAATAAACAAAGAAGCCCATCCGGGTTGGCAAAAGGGCAAAGCGTGATCTTGCTTTGCCCTTTTTAAAAAAGAGTACTATGTCTGTAAGAAGTAACTTCTTGATGATTGTGGCTTTCAATGCGGTCGCATGCAGCAGCCCCGGACCTGAGGTTTCCGGTGCTGCGGAATTGTCTGTTGATAAGGAATTGATTTCGGTCGGTCCTGAAAGTGCCGTAGTTCAGGTAAAGGTTACGGCCGATGCCGAATGGGGTGTTTCCGTTTCAGATAAGGACTGGGTGTCAGTGTCGCCTCTTGGAGGTCTTGCCGGTGAATCCGTTGTGGATGTATCAGTGAAAGCAAATCCGTCACAAGACAAGGGCCGTCATACGGAAATTGTCTTCAGGACCGCCTCATCAAACCTCAGACTCCCTGTCGAGCAGGCTCTCAATGTGGTGGAGGCGAAAGTTGATGATCCGTCCCTGCTGGCATTTCTTGTGAAGAATCATGATGATAATGATGACGGGGTGTTCAGTATGAAGGAAGCTGCCGCTATCAAGGAACTGATGGTGCCCGGGTCAGGGATAAAGACCTTGCCCCGGTTGTCGGACTTGTTCCCAGAGCTGACGAAGTTGGATTGTTCGTCCAATGCAATAAAGGACATTGATCTGTCTGGCCTGTCGGCCCTTGAGTACCTTGACTGTTCCGACAATGAGATCGGCAGTCTGGATCTGAGCCATCAGAGCCTGCTGAAATATCTGGATTGCTCGGACAATGATCTTGAAGAACTCGACATCACTCATCTGACCGGACTGGAGTATCTGGATGCCACAGGCAATGAGCGTCTGGCAGAAATCCATGTATGGATGGACTTTTCTCCGAAGGAGGATTTCTCAAAACCGGATGGAGCACAGTATGTCGAGCCGTCCATCCCTACTCCCCAGGGATATAAACTTGTATGGCAGGAAGAATTCAGCGCATCTGAGAACGGCCTCCCTGATTCGGACAAATGGTGGTACGAGACCGCCGAACCGGGATGGGTCAACAACGAACTTCAGACATATATCGCAGGTCGCAAAGGCGACATCGTTACGGCCGATGTGAGTGACGGCACCCTTAAGATCCGTGCCATCAAGGACGGCAACAGGGTATATTCGGCCAGAGTCAACACCAATGAAGGCTGGACTTACGGCTATTTCGAGGCCCGCCTGAAACTGCCGAAGGGCAAGGGAACATGGCCTGCATTCTGGATGATGCCTTCGACGTGGTCAGGATGGCCGGACGGAGGCGAGATAGACATAATGGAACATGTAGGCTGCGTGCCTACCGAGGTGTCGTCTTCGATCCACTGCAAGGCCTACTATCATGCGATCGGCACTCAGAAGACCGCTGCCAGAAAGATTGCAACAGTCATGGATGAGTTCCATGTGTATGCCCTCGAATGGACTGAGGAATACATAAAGACATATGTGGACGGCGAACAGTTGTTCTACTACAATCCTGACAATTATTCAAAGGGACGTAATGCGGATACATGGCCTTTCAACAAACCGTTCCAACTCAAACTCAACCTTGCATGGGGCGGAGACTGGGGAGGCATGTATGGCGTGGATGAGTCCTGTCTGCCTGCCACATATGAAATAGACTATGTCAGAGTGTTCCAGAAGCCATAGAAAATGAAAACGGTTGGTGTTATAAATATGATTGTGTGTTGGTTTTCTGTCCTTGCAGCGCTCTGTTCATGTGCGGAGCCTGCAAGGCTGGAAATGTTTGTTCCTGAAGGTTATGAACTTATCTGGAGCGATGAATTTGACGGTGATTCTCTGAATGCGTCATTCTGGACTCCTGAAGTCGGAAGGGGACACAATGGCTGGGGTAACAATGAACTTCAGTATTATACCGGCCGTAAAGAGAATGTCGATGTGCGTGACGGCAGACTCGTGATTACGGCTCAGAAGGAAGATTACGGGGGAGCATCGGTTACTTCCGCGCGTCTGATAACCCTTGGTAAGGTGGAATTCCTGTACGGATATGTCGTGGCCTCGATAAAGATGCCGAAGACGGCCGATGGCCTCTGGCCTGCATTCTGGATGATGGGTTCCGATATCCGTACTCTTGGATGGCCGAACTGCGGAGAGACCGACATCCTTGAAATGGGACATTCCAACGGCATCAAGGCCGGTACATCTGAGATGTTTCTCAACGGTGCATGTCATTGGGGAGTGCCGGGCCATCAGTATTACGCACATGATATCACTAATTCCTATTCCGTGCAGGATGACGTATTCCATACATATACCTGCATATGGGATGAAGAATACATACGCATGTACATAGATCTGGAAGTTTTCCCGGATGTCGATCCCTATTTCGAGATGAAGATCGAGGATTTTGGTAACGACGAATTCCGCAAGGCCAATTTCATCCTTCTCAATCTTGCAGTCGGAGGTAATTTTCCGGGCATATGGGATATCGGAGGCGTTACGGCCCTTGCAGATGGTCCGGCGCGGATGGAGGTAGATTATGTACGTGTCTTTCAGAAAGTTAAATGACAAGAAAAGAGAGCCTTGATATGAAGATGGTAAGATATGTTGTTGTTTGCGCGGCAATCCTATGGGCCGTGGCATGTGCGCCCAAAAGCGAGGTCGACAGAAAGGTCGATGAACTTTTGGGCCAGATGACTCTGCAGGAGAAGATCGGTCAGATGAATCAGTTGTCCGGCGGAGCCTGGGTTGCAGAGCAGGCCAGAAACGGAATGGTAGGATCCATCCTTAACTGCGTGGATCCTGCTGAGATCAATGCAGTCCAGAAGGCGGCGGTAGAAGAAAGCCGTCTGGGTATTCCGGTTCTTGTGAGCCGTGACGTCATTCACGGATTCAGGACCATCTTTCCTATACCGCTGGGTCTAGCCGCAACCTTTGATCCAGACATTGTGGAACAGGGAGCACGCATTTCTGCTATCGAGGCCACTGCTTCAGGAGTGAGGTGGACTTTCTCTCCTATGCTTGACGTTGCCCGTGATCCTCGCTGGGGACGTGTTGCCGAAGGATCCGGAGAAGACCCTTATCTTGACGTGCAGATGGGTCTTGCAATGGTACGCGGCTATCAGGGCGATGACCTCAGTGATCCGACTGCCATGGCTGCATGCATCAAGCATTTCGTAGGCTATGGTGCTGCCGAAGGCGGACGTGACTACAATTCTACAATGATTTCAGAGCGTTCTCTCCGCAATACATATTTCCCTGCATTCAAGGCTACTGCAGATGCCGGTGCCGCTACACTTATGACTTCGTTCAATGAGATAGACGGCATCCCGTCGACCGGAAACAGATGGCTTCTGAAGGACATTCTTCGTGATGAATGGGGCTGGGACGGAATGGTCGTGACTGACTGGAATTCTGCCGGTGAGATGATCGCGCACGGGTTCAGCAGGGACCTCAAGCATTCTGCAGAGCAGGCCGTCAATGCCGGAGTGGACATGGATATGATGTCGTACGGTTTCATACAGTATATGGAAGAACTTGTGAAGGAAGGAAAGGTGTCGGAAACTGAGATAGACCGCGCCGTACGCAATATCCTGAAACTCAAGTTCGAACTCGGACTTTTTGAGAATCCGTATGTGGATGAGACGCTTTCGGCACAGGTTGATTATGCTCCGGAACATCTTGCAGCGGCAAAGCAGGCTGCCATCGAGTCTGCCATCCTTCTTCAGAACAAGGGCGGAGTGCTGCCTCTTGACAAAGTCAGGACCATCCTTGTGACAGGACCTCTTGCAGACGCACCTTACGAGCAGATGGGTACCTGGGCATTTGACGGTCAGAAGGAACACACAGTGACTCCTCTCGAAGCGCTTCGCAAGGAATATGACGTAATCTGGGAGCCGGGCCTGAAATATAGCCGTGACAAGGATAAATCATCGTTTCCAAAGGTCCGTGCTGCCGCATCCCGTGCTGATGCCGCTCTGGTCTTCGTAGGAGAAGAGGCCATCCTCTCCGGAGAAGCCCATTCGCTTTCAGATATCTGCCTGCAGGGGGCACAGAGCGAACTTATTGCGGAAGTTGCAAAGGCGGGCAAGCCGGTGGTTGTCGTTGTCATGGCAGGACGTCCTCTTACCATAGGACGCGACCTTGCCAACTGTGATGCCATGCTTTACTCCTTCCATCCGGGAACGATGGGAGGCCCTGCGATCGCAGATCTCATAAAGGGAAAGGCTGTGCCTTCAGGAAAGAGTCCGATGACCTTCCTCCACGATGCCGGACAGGCTCCGTTCTACTATAATCACAACAATACCGGACGTCCTTGCAACGGTACGGAGACTCTTCTGGAAGATATTCCGATTGCTGCAGGACAGACATCCCTAGGCTGTACCTCATATTATCTTGACACAGGCTACGGCCCTCTTTTCCCGTTCGGATATGGCCTTTCATATACTGAGTTTGAATATGGCAAGCCGATGATTGAAGATGCTGACCTTACCGAAGACGATGTCATCATGGCAAGCGTGGAACTCAGGAATACCGGAAAATACGAGGCGACAGAGGTCGTTCAGTTGTATGTGCGCGATCTTGTGGGGTCGGTAGTGCGTCCGGTCAAGGAACTCAAGGGATTCCAGAGGGTCCAACTTGCTCCAGGCGAGTCAAGGACAGTCACTTTCGCACTTCCTGTCTCGGAACTGGCATTCTGGAACATCGATATGGAATATGTCGTGGAACCGGGTGACTTCACTCTCTGGATTGCCGGAGATTCGGATTCCGGTGAACCGGTTGCTTTCAGTGTAAAATGATACTTGAACTATGAAAAGAATTTTCTCTCTTCTGGCCGCAGTCCTGACAATTGCAGTGTTGTCAGGATGCGGAAAGGAAGACAGGCATTCTCAGGAAGAAGGTCCTTCCGTACTGGTTGAACTTATAGAGGCTTATCAGGATGGAAGGGTTTTTTCTTCCGCTGAGCACACCACGGGCAGATGTGCGGTCAGATTTAAAGACTCTCATCAGGTAGAAGTTCCGGAAACGGAGTTTGTCATTCACGACTGCAGACAGAAGAATCCGGCAGAAGTGAAGATGAACGGAGGCTGGTGGATGGTCGGAAATGTGACCATGGGGATACGTTACGAATCTTCGGTTCCGGATACGGAGGCATCGCTTGTTTATGCGTATTTTGACGCCATCACAATTTATCTCCACTTGAACAACGGACATCTGCTGAAATTTCCTAGTGAAGCGCAGGAAGAACTTGACCGGATCGAACAGGAAAATGCCAGAAGGCAGACCATCCCGGTGGTGAGGATCGAGACTGACGGCGGCGCAGGGATTTACGACAAGAAGAATTATGTCAAAGGCTCCATCACCATAGAGGATCCTGTAAAGATGTATGGCGAGGTGGAGACCTTTACCGCGCGGATGGGCATCCGTGGACGAGGAAATTCCACATGGGGATGGCCTAAGAAGCCATGGAAGGTGAAACTGGACGAGAAGGCATCTCTTCTGGGCATGCCGGCAGATAAGGAATGGGCTCTTCTGGCGAATTATTCCGACAGGACCCTTGTAAGGAACATCACCGCCATGAAACTGTCCGAGATATGCGGCTTCTCCTGGACTCCGCGCATGCGTAGTGTGGAAGTCTATCTGAACGGTACATATCAAGGAGTATACACGCTCTGTGAACATAAGAAGGTCTCTGATGACCGTGTCAATATCGATGTCGTTTCCGAGTCGGATAACGCAGGCGATGCCCTGACCGGAGGTTATTATCTGGAAATGGAGGAAAACCAGGACGAGACCACATGCTGGTGGACGGCAATGGGGGTTCCTATGATGTTCAGCGATCCGGAGGAGCCGACTTCAGAGCAGTATGCCTATATGACGGGTTATATCGATGAGTTCGAGAAGGTTCTCCAGGGCGCAGGTTTTGCTGATCCTGTTTCCGGTTATGCAAAATACATAGATGTGCGTTCGTTCATCAACTACTATATAGTTCAGGAACTTACAAAGAATGTCGACGGCAATCTGCGCAAGAGTTCCTTCATCACCAAGGAACGGGGAAAGAAGATGGAGATGTATCATCTCTGGGACTTTGACCTTACTCTGGGCAACTGCGGATATTTCGACTGGAAGGTCGGTAACGGTCCTGAGAATTTCTGGATCAAGGACTACAGGTCGAACTCGACCTATGGCGGCGGCTGGTTCTGGCACCTGTTCAAGGACCCTGCTTTCGTGCATGCTGTCCAGGAGCGTTGGAACGAACTGATGCCTGAACTGGAAAAGATACCGGCATTTATTGATGAACAGGTGTTCGGTCTGACTAAGGCACAGAAGCGTAACTTTGACAAGTGGAGCATAAATGACTCTGTTGATTGGGTGATGTTCCCGTCGTTGGGATCATATGAAAAGGAGGTCGAATACCTCAAATATTTCTACACTGCCAGACTTGAATGGCTCGACAGAGAAATAAACAAGTTATAGACATGACTATGAAAACATTGAAATTCCTTAGCGTGGCTCTTTTCTTGAGCATCTTCTGTGCATGTACGGATAAAGATATGCAGGCAGACGCCTTCATCAGGATTTCCGGGCAGGATCTGGTCACTCCGGATGGAGAAAAGTTCTTCATCAAAGGGACTAACCTCGGAAACTGGCTCAATCCTGAAGGGTATATGTTCGGATTCCGGAAGACAAATTCAGCAGGCATGATAGACCGGATGTTCCGTGAGATGGTCGGTCCTGACTTTACTGCCGAATTCTGGAAATTGTTCAAGGACAATTATGTCACCAGGGAGGATATAGGTTTCATCGCTTCGACCGGAGCCAATACCATCCGTGTCCCTTTCCACTACAAACTGTTCACAGATGAAGATTACATGGGGCTGACTTCGGAACAGGACGGCTTCAGGAGACTTGATGATGTCATCGGATGGTGCCGTGAGTTCGGTCTGTATGTGATTCTGGATATGCATGATGCGCCGGGAGGACAGACAGGAGACAATATAGATGACAGTCATGGCTATCCATGGCTCCTTGAAAGCGAAGCCTCTCAGCAACTTTTCTGTGATATATGGAAAAAGATTGCGGAATATTACAGGAATGAGCCGGTAGTGCTTGGATACGACCTTATCAATGAGCCCGTTGCCCCATATTTTGAAAACATGGACGAACTCAACTCCATGCTGGAGCCTCTTCATAAGAGGGTGACAACTGCAATCCGTGAGGTTGATCCCAATCATATAATCCTTCTTGGGGCACCGCAATGGAACAGCAATTTCAAGCCATTCAAGGACTGGGAGTATGATGACAGACTGATGTGGACATGCCATCGTTATGGGGGAGAGGCGTCAGCAGATGCCATCAGAAGTTTCATAGAGTTCAGAGACAGCACCGACATGCCTATGTATATGGGCGAAATCGGCCACAACACTGACCAGTGGCAGGAAGCCTTCTGCAAGGCGATGGAAGAAAACAATATAGGTTACACATTCTGGCCTTACAAGAAGATTCATAATTCATGTTTCGCAGGAATAAATCCTCCTGAAGGATGGGATGCGGTCATAGAGTTTTCAGAGGCACCTCGTTCAACATATTCCGAGATACGTGCGGCACGTCCGGATCAGGCGACGGCCAGAAAGGCGATGCTTGACTTCATTGAGGCATGCCGTCTGGAAAACTGCATTCCGCAGGAAGGATACATCAGGTCGTTGCGTATGAGATGATCATGCGAATAGTTCCCTGAGGACTTTCAGAGAGTTGACATTCAGGGTCGATTCCGTATGGAATTCTATATAGCGGAGGATATCCTCCGCTATTTCGTTTCGCATGGCTCCTGAAAGCGGAATGAGCATGGATTCGGCGAAGGACATGCTCATGAACTTTTCCACGATAGGGAAGTGGTCTCCTACGAAAGGCTGCAGGTCCCTGGTCTCGGGACTGAAGCCCAGAGCGACGGTGAATTCCAGAAGGAAACGGATGTGGAAATTGCTGAAGTCGCTTTCCATGGCATCCAGAGTGAGGATGTTCCTTTCACACCACTCGAACAGACCTTGCTCCTCTGCCCCGTCCTTCACGGTGCGGTAAAGTACTTCACTCATGAACATTGTCATTGCATTCTTGAAGATATTGTTCCTGATGCCAAGGAGGGCGTGTCTGGATGTAAGGCGGGTGGCTGTGAAGAGTCTTGACTTGGATGATTCGTGTATTTCGGCCTCCAGGACGGACAGCGGCTGGAACAGGGTCATTACAGACTTCCTGCCGGCACTGCGTACAAGAAAGCCACGTCGTCCGTAGTCCCTGCTCAGGGTGTGGACGACGATGGAATTCTCACCGAACTTTGTAGTGTGGAGAACTATTAATTCTGTGACCTTAACCATTCCGCCATTGCGCGGAGAGCCTTGCCTCTGTGCGAGATGGCGTTCTTCTGGTCTTCCGTGATGTCTGCAAGGGTCTGGCCCGGATATTCGTCCGCTATGAAGATAGGGTCGTAGCCGAAGCCTCCGTTACCTGATTTCTCTCGTGCTATCACTCCTTCCAGAGTGCCTTCGAACATATGTGTCTCTCCGTTGATGATCAGTGTGATGACGCTCTTGAAACGCGCCCTTCTCGATACCGGCTTCACCTTAAGTCCGAGTGATGCCGCCATGTTTCTTTCGCATTCGCGGATCTGAAGTTCCTGAAGGACCTTGTCCATGTTCCTGTTGAAGTCCTTGTCTTCTCCGGCATACCTTGCGGTGTGCACGCCCGGAGCACCACCAAGTGCGTCAACTTCAAGTCCTGTGTCATCTGCGAAACAGTCGCATCCGACTCTGTTGTAAAGATACTGGGCTTTGAGCAATGAGTTGGCGCTCAATGTGTTGCCTGTTTCTGGGATGTCTTCTGTGATGCCTGCTTCAGCGAGGGAAACGAGCACAAAGCCCTCACCTAAAATCTCTGATGCCTCACGCAGTTTGCCGCTGTTGCCCGTTGCAAAAACCAATTTCATAAAACTGCTTTTATATTACTGTTTAAAACCGCTGCAAAGGTATAAAATTATTTCGTATTTTTGCGGAATCATAAATCAAGCCAATGAATAGAGTCGCAATAAGGATTGCCATGGTGCTGTCCATGGTTCTGGCTGCTTCTGCAGCCCTTTCTGCTCAGTCGCAGAGTTTCAAGTTGGGTCAGTGGACCGAAATACATCATTCCATCCTGAAGGAATTGAACCGCTCGTATGTCGATACTCTCCCTCTCGACAGGATTATGCGGGCAGCAGTGGATTCCATGTTGGAGGAACTGGATCCGTATACGGTGTATATTCCGGAGGAAGAAAACGAGGATCTGCAGATGATGCTTTCCAAGACTTACGGAGGCATCGGGGCCATCATTCATAAGAAGAAGGAGGAGAATGTAATCATCAACGAGCCTTATGCTGGCTCCCCAGCCCAGAAGTACGGACTGCAGTGCGGTGACGAGATACTAGAGATTGATGGCGTGCCGACAAAGGGACTAGAGACCAAGGAAAGCAGTGACCGTATGAAGGGAAAGCCTGGTACTACAGTGGTCTTCAAGGTAAAGAAGGTGCGTACAGGCGATACACTTGATATTCCTGTCGTGCGTGAGCGTATTCATTTTCCCGACATTGAGTATGCAGGAATGCTTGACGATACCACTGGCTACATCTTCCAGAGCGGATTTACAGAGAATGTCTCTGGAGAGATCCGTTCAAAATATCATGAACTCAAGAAGCAGGGCATGAAACGTCTTGTTCTTGACCTCCGTGGAAACGGCGGCGGACTCATGAATGAGGCTGTCGGTATCGTATCTCTCTTTGTTCCAAAGGGCTCTCTTGTGGTGACTTCAAAGGGCAACACTCCTGACAATTATCGTGAGTATCGCACCACTACTGAGCCTGTGGATACTGAAATTCCACTCATCGTCATGATCGACTCCGGATCCGCATCGTCATCCGAGATTGTTGCAGGTGCCTTCCAGGACCTTGACAGAGCGGTCATAATGGGCAAGAGAAGTTATGGAAAAGGTCTTGTGCAGTCCATTGTCCCTCTTGCATACAACGGTCAGATGAAGGTGACCACTGCCAAGTATTATACCCCTAGCGGCCGTTGCGTTCAGGCTATAGATTATTCAAACCGCAATGAGGACGGAAGTGTCGGACATATTCCGGATTCTCTTACACGCGAATTCAAGACCGCTTCAGGAAGAACAGTGCGTGACGGAGGCGGCATAACGCCTGATGTGGAGATAGACTCTCCTGATTACAGCAGACTCGTCTACTCCCTTGTCCTCAGTGGTGTCATCGATCAGTATGTCATCGATTATGCCCGCAGACATGAGAGCATTCCTGCAGTGGATGATTTCCATTTCACGGATGCTGATTACGAGGATTTCATAAAGTTCGCAAAGACTCAGGAATTCGATTACAGGAGCAGCGCGAAGACCCTCTATGACCAGATGAAGAAGGAACTGGAGAAGGACGGACTTGCAGAGTCCATGTCGGAAGAACTCAAGGCCATGGAAAACGCTTTGGAGATGGACAAGGAGCGTTTCATGCGTCTGAAGAAGGACGAGATCATACCTTTCATAGAGGAAGAGATCGCAACACGATACTGGTTCCAGGAGGCAGGCATAAAGGTCCGCCTCAGATATGATGAACAGTTGAAGAAAGCCTTGGAATCATGATCGCTCTATTCGATTTCGATGGTGTCGTGATGGATACCGAGACCCAGTATACCATATTCTGGGATAGGATGGGAAAGGAATATTTCGGTGTCGATGACTTTGCGGCCACCATCAAGGGCCAGACCCTCGTCCAGATATTCGAGAAACATTTCCCCGGGAGGACTGCAGATCAGGAGAGATTGACTGCACTGGTAGATGAACTGGAACGGGACATGACTTATGAGTATGTTCCCGGTGCCTTTGAGTTCATCAAGGCCCTGAAGGATGCCGGTGTGCCGATGGCGATAGTCACCAGTTCCAACAAGGTGAAGATGGCTCAGGTCTATCGCGCCCATCCCGAACTGCCGGAATTGATGGACGCCATTTTGACGAGTGAGGATTTCGCAAGGTCGAAGCCTTGTCCGGACTGTTTCCTTAAAGGAATGGAAGTGCTTGGCGGCAGGCCTGAGGAAACTCTGGTCTTTGAAGATTCTTTCCACGGCATTGCAGCAGGACGTGCTGCGGGAGCCTGCGTGGTCGGTCTTGCCACAACCAACACTAGAGAGGCCATCGCCCCGCTATGTGATATGGTAATTGACGATTTCACCGGCCTCACTCCGTCTGCATTCGTCACTATATCCCGAAATTCGTCACAGAATGGACAAAAATAAATTTTAATGCGACTAAAATTTATTTTATGATATAAGAAAAAGAAAAATCCGCAGAATCTTTTTTATCATCTGCAGATATATCCGTTGATACGATATAGTTTTGCTGAGCCTCCGGTCGTAAGATTTGGAGGTTTAAAATTTTATACCCATATTTGTAATCAGCGAAACGATGCCTACATTATTTACCTTTTTCGGACTGAGGTTTTATTTTCCTGTTGTGAGAGTTGTTGAAAATCACGGCTTTAAGAAGGCTGTGTTAAAGAAAGCAGAAGGGATTGTCCGTGCCAGGCAGTTTGAAATATTGAAGGCATGGGATGAATGTTTTAATAAGAAATGATATGGAGAAAATTCTAAAGGTGTGGTTTGAGAATGAACGTATATTCATATGTACGGATCAAGGTCATACTCTGTCTTTGGCTTTGGAGGTGTTTCCTACATTAAAGGATGCAACAGCGGAACAAAGGAACGCCGTTGTTATAAAGCCTTGGGGTGATGCCATGAGATGGGAAGAGATAGATGAGGACATACATATATCCACCTTCTACGAAGATCTTAAACCCAATCATGATAATGAGGTGGCCGACCTGTTCAATCGTTTTCCTCAACTGAATGTCTCGGAAGTTGCCAGACTAATAGGCATACATAAGAGTCTTCTGGCGCAGTATATCTATGGAGTGAAGACTCCGAGCAAGGAGCGCATGCAAAAAATCAAGTCCGTGCTTCATCAACTCGGACTTGATCTTGCTGCTGCTACTGCCTGATTGTCATTCTTCAGCCCAGATGTAGACCTTGTCGCTGCGGCGAAGGCGGGTCTCTTCGATGGCGCGGCATGCCTGTTCGTTGCAGCCGTCGCCGCACAGGCTCAGGGCCTCTTCGCGTGCGCCCGGCACAACATCCTTCCAGTTGATCGGAATTGAGCAATATGTGCCCTTGGATGCCTCCTGGACAGGCTTCAGGTCTACTCTGATCTCTGGTACCGTGTATTCCACACATCCTGATGTAGGACCGATGATGAGTATCTTGTCGCCGACTTTCAGAGAATAGGACTCTACCAGTATTTCCGCAACACCCAACTTGCCGAACCAGTTGGTGATCTTGCCGCAGTATGCCTTCTTGCGTGTGGCTGTGCTTCCATAGACGTCACACCATTCGCCCATACGTGCGCCCTGGTAGTAGCCGTCCCAGAACCCTCTGTTGAACACTTCCGCAAGTTCTGCCTTCATGGATGCACCGAGTTCAGGTGTGTAGGTCCCGTCACAGACTGCGTCTGCTGCCCTGCGGTAGCATGATGCCACTCTCTTTACATATTCTGCCGAGCGTGCACGGCCCTCGATCTTGAACACGGTGACTCCCGCGTCGATGATCTTGTCCATGAACTCTATGGTGCAGAGGTCTTTAGGGGACATTATGTATTTGTTGTCGATCTCAAGTTGCATTCCGGTCTCCCTGTCTTCCACCTTGTATGCGCGGCGGCACAACTGGTAGCATGAGCCTCTGTTGGCTGATGCCCCGTATTCATGGAGACTGAGGTAACATTTTCCGGAAATGGCCATGCAAAGCG
>JAFVHZ010000198.1 GCA_017474265.1 Bacteroidales bacterium
AAGGGGATGCCTTTTTATGTGATAGTCAAGGATTTCCATAATGTTATGATGGCGGATGCCTTTGAGGATATCTTCAGCGCGATGGAGAAGGCTTTTGCGGACAGGGACAGGATGGCTCTTCCGAAATCGGCTTTCATATTCACAGGCTCCATGGTCAATGCCATGAAATATATTTTCGCTGAGAAGAAGTACTTCTATCGCCAGGTCAACCACCTGCCTCTTCAGCAGATAGATGACCGTGATGCCATAGAGCATGTGATCAGAGGATTCCGTTCCAGCGGAAAAGTGATCGAGAGGGATCTTGCCCTTGGGGCCTGCAAACTTTTCAGGTCCCATATGTGGTATCTGAACCAGTTCTTTGCGGTATGTGACTCCATGTCCAAGGGTTTCATCAACGAGGCCATACTGGTAGATGCCCTGAATGCCGTGATTGCGGTGCATGAGCCCAGATTCAATGTGCTCGTGAATGATCTTACCGATCATCAGTTGAGCCTGATGCGTGCGATTCTGGACGGAGTGGTCAAGTTCAGTGCGTCGGATGTCATAGAGAGGTATCGCCTTAATTCGTCAGCGAATGTCCGCAGAGTGAAGGATGCCCTCCGCAAGAAGGAAATCATCACCTTCAACGACAAGGACGAGCCGGTCATTCTCGACCCGCTCTTTGAATATTGGATCAGCAAGTATTATTTTGAAATTCAGCAGTGATGGCAAGGAGGAAGATAACTGTTCTGACCGGTGCCGGAGTGAGTGCCGAGAGCGGAATCACCACTTTCCGTGACAGTGACGGTCTGTGGGAGAATCATAATGTCGAGGATGTGGCCTCGATCGAAGGCTGGTACAGGAACCCGGCTCTGGTCCTGGACTTCTACAATGCCCGCAGGGCACAGCTGGCGCAGGTGAAGCCCAATGCGGCCCACCTTGCGATCGCCTCTCTGGAAGAGGAATACGATGTGACGGTCGTGACACAGAATGTGGACAATCTTCATGAGAGGGCAGGAAGCACTAGGATCATCCATCTCCACGGAGAACTCACGAAGGTGCGTCCGGAGAACTGCTGCAATGAGATGGACGGATTCTCGGAGGAAACCGTATTCGATATAGGAAACGGCTCGGTGGAGGTGGGAGACCTTGCTCCGAACGGGGCCCAGCTCCGTCCTCATATAGTATGGTTCGGTGAGGCTGTCCCTAAGATCGATGCCGCAATCGATGCTGTGGAGGCTGCCGACGTACTTCTCATAGTCGGCACTTCCCTCCAGGTCTATCCTGCAGCGGGACTTTACAGGTATGCCAGAACGGGTACCCCTATATATATTATAGACCCTAAGGACGTGCCTGTCCGCGACAGCCGCCTGACTCATATCAAGGATGTGGCTACCAAAGGGATGGAAACCTTTAAAAATCTGATAAATTCGAAATAGGAGTCTTGGAAATTAAAATATTATGCCTATCTTTGCAGCCCTATAATGAAAAGGAGGTGATTTAGACATGATTATAGTTCCAGTAAAGGATGGCGAGAGCATTGAGAAGGCTCTTAAGAAGTTCAAGAGAAAGTTCGAGAAGACAGGTGCAATCCGTGAACTCCGCGCAAGAAAGAACTTCGTTAAGCCGTCAGTAAAGAAGAGAATGCAGATGCAGAAGGCTATCTACGTTCAGCATCTTCAGCTCCAGGACGAGCAGTAATTAGAAAAGAAGATTATTATTCAGAGATTGTCAAGCAATGGAAAAGAGTTGTCGCGAACAACCGCTTGCTGTCTAAAACTTTTAATATTTTAAGTTTTTTATGTACGCAATCGTAGAAATTGCAGGCCAGCAGTTCAAGGTAGAGGCTGGTATGGAAATCTTCGTACACCGCCTTGCGGCAGAGGTAGGCGAGACTGTAGAGTTCGCAAAGGTACTCCTCGTTGACGCAGATGGCACAGTAAAGGTAGGTGCACCTTATGTTGATGGTGTAAAGGTAACAGCAACAGTTCTCGGAAGAGCCGAGAGAGGCGTCAATGACGGAATGAAGGGCGACAAGGTCCTCGTATTCAAGAAGAAGCGTCGCAAGGGTTACCAGAAACTCAACGGACACCGTCAGTATTTTTCAAAACTTCAGATCAATGCGATCGCTTAATTAATTGAGGAGGAACAGAATATGGCACATAAAAAAGGCGTCGGTAGTTCTAAGAACGGTCGTGAGTCACATAGCAAACGACTCGGTATCAAGAAATTCGGTGATCAGGTAGTAAAGGCTGGTAACATCCTCGTTCGTCAGAGAGGTACTGTTCACAACCCAGGTCTGAATGTAGGAAT
>JAFVHZ010000199.1 GCA_017474265.1 Bacteroidales bacterium
GAGTTGATGAAGTTGGCATCCTTGACTCCGGTCACTAAATCTGAACTGACCTCCTGGACATTGTAGCTCAGGGCCTTCTGGTCACGGCGGATACCGAGGGCGGTAACCACCGTACCTTCAAGTTCCACAGAAGATTCCTTCATGGTGACATTGAACAGATGGCCGCTTCCTATCGGGATATATACAACCTCATAGCCGAGACTGTTGAACTCCAACTGGCCATCAAGGTTTTCCCCAGGAACTTCAAGAGTAAACTTTCCGTCAAGGTCTGTCACTGTTCCGATCTTGGTATTCCTGATCAGAACAGATACTCCGGGGACCGGAAAGCCCGTCTGATCCGTCACCTTGCCGGTCACCACACGCGGCTTAGCCGCTACTTCAGGAGAAATGATGATGTTGGTCCCGCTGACGGACCACACAATATCAGCACCCCGGACCATCTGGTCCAGTGCGATACTGAGCGGTGCATCATGGACATTGACTGTAATGCGGCGGTTCAGATCCACCCCGTCATCCACAGTGAACAGGTAGCGCGTCTGCTGCTCGATGGCATCCATAACGGTCTCCATCATCTGGTTTTCCATCTTCAGCGTGACACGCACATTCTGCGCGGAAGTGCTGAAAGACAGGAAGATGCAGAAACACATGAGCAGCACGCCATGTGGAAGAATTCTTTTCTTCATATTATCTGGTTATTAGATATGTATTTGTGGTATCGTCGTATTCTACTGAAAAATCCGCGGTTCTTTGAAGCAGGGAGAAAGCATGGGAGATGCCGTCACAGACATTGATCTTCATACGCTGGTAACTGACTTCCGGGACAGACTCACATGCAATGACAATATTGACCCCGAACGCCTTCTCGAACTTTCTCATGAGATCACCGAATGAAAGGCCATTGCAATTGATGATGCCGTCTGTCCATCTGTATCGGGCCTCGATATTCCTGGCCTGCTTCTTTACCAGCCTTCCTTCATACAGCACAACCAGCTGGTCCGGTTCAAGTGCCACTATCTCTGTCTCCTGCTTGTCAAGAATAGCGACACTTCCCTCTATCAATGCTGTACTGAAGATACCGGCCTCTTCATCCGCTTCCACATTGAACCTCGTTCCAAGCACCTTCACATCATATGCAAATGTTTCGACATAAAACGGTCTGCTGCCACCCTCCGCAACATCGAACATTGCCTCTCCCTCTATCCTGACCCTGCGTTCACGCTTTGAAAAGACCGCAGGATATTCAAGCGTAGAGCCTGAATTCAATTCTACCGTAGTTCCGTCAGGGAGCGTCAGCGAAGCACGCTGTCCGGGTTCCGTATGGAAAGCCAACATTCTTGAAGCCTCTTCTCGGAGCGGAGCCACACCAAGGAACCAACTCAGAAGGACCCCTGCAACGAGTGCAGCGGCAACACCTGCAACGATCGCCACTCGCCTTATTCCGGACTTTGGGGAAGATGTACGGACCGGAGCGTCATCGAGGGCTCTGAGATTCAAGAGTTGCAGATGCATCTGAAGTTCACGGTTGAATATCTCCTGATGGGCCGGATCGCTTTCAATCCAGTCAGCGATCGCATCATTTTCCTCCTTAGACGCCGTATTCTCAAAGAAACGGACAAGAATTTCTGTTGTAATCTTCGACATTTTCATCACTTTACTTATTTATAGACGAACAAAACCATGGCGTGGAAGAAATTTCCAGCACTTTTTTCAAAGTTATCATTATTGGGATTTATTTTTATATATTTGCCCTGATTATGGAGCCCGGCAACAAGAGAATATACGAGTGCATCGAACACATCTACAGGACAAGCAAGGATGTGCTCCTGCGGACGGCGTATCTTTTCGTCAGAGACGAAGAAGTCGCACGAGATATTGTCGGAGAGGCATTCATGGCTCTGATCGAACATCGTAATGAGGTGGAACCGGAAAAGTTCTATCCATATCTGTACACCATCGTCCAGAACAAGGCGATTGACCATAGACGGGCTGATATCAGGCACAGCAGGATTGCCAGGAAGATAAAGGAGAAAGAGGAGAGGATGATGGAATATTATACCCTGGCCATCGAGTCGGCAAGTGCCTCAGCAGTCCAGTCAGAGGAAATCATGAATATCTACAACACCCGCCTCAGTGAATTCTCCACCTTCACCCGTAACATCTTCCTCCGTTCACGCCGTGACGGAAAGACCCGGGCAGAAATTGCAGCAGAATTTGAAATATCCGAAAATAAAGTCAAGTATGAAACCCAGAAGGTCCTTGATGCATTGAGAGATGCCCTGAAGGACTACGGGGAATTCTCTGCGCTCATAATACTGATTCTGAGCGGATTGTCATAAACAAATCAAAAGTTCTACCTATGAAGATTCAGGTTAAAACAATCATCCTTGCTGTTCTGGTTCTGACCGGCTGCAGTAAGGGTACTGATTACACAGACTTCGTCGATTCCAAGATAGGCAGCGGAGGACACGGACATGTGTTCGTCGGGGCTAATGTGCCTTTCGGAATGGTGCAGGTCGGCCCGACCAGCATCCCTCAGGAGTGGGACTGGACTTCCGGCTACCATGACAGCGATTCCACGGTGATAGGCTTTTCACACACCCACCTCAGCGGCACGGGTATCGGAGACCTTTTCGACATCACCGTCATGCCGGTGACAGGTGAGGTGACCTACGCCCGCGGAAGGGAAGATGATCCGGAATCCGGTTTGTGGTCATATGCGGACAGGACCCGTGAAGTGAGCGTCCCAGGCTATTACAGCGTCCCTCTGATGCGCTACGGGATCAATGCGGAAATGACCGCGACCTGCCGCGTCGGACTGCACAGATACACATTCCCGGCATCGGATGAGGCCGGAATCGTATTCGACCTCCGCAACGGAGGATGCTGGGACATGCCGACAGACACATACATAGAACAATGCGGAGACAATGCCATCCGCGGCCACAGATTCTCCACAGGCTGGGCAGACGACCAGAAGATATATTTCCACGCCGAGTTCTCAAGACCGTTTGAAGACCTGCATGTCCACAGCGTGAACTACAAGCCGCTTTACGCACGCGCTGACTTCGACACAGAAGACGGAGAACAGATTATGGTCAAGGTCGGCATATCACCGGTGAGCATGGAAGGAGCCAAGGCCAACATGGATGCGGAACTTCCGGGCTGGGACTTCGAAGATGTGGTAGAATCAGCCCGTCAGGCATGGAACACCGAACTCTCGAGGATAAAGATCGAAACGGAAGACCTCGAAAGCAGGAAGATATTCTACACCGCCCTCTACCACACGATGACAGCACCGTCGACATTCTGCGACGTCGACGGAAGATACCGCGGCGCTGACGGACAGACACACGCCGATCCGGGATACACCACCTACACCACCTTCTCCCTCTGGGACACCTACAGGGCCGCAATGCCTCTATACAGCATCTTCCAGCAGGAAAGATACGTTGACATGATCCGCACCATGCTTGCCATATATCAGGAGCAGGGCAAACTTCCGGTGTGGCATCTGCACGGATGCGAAACCGACTGCATGGTAGGCAATCCGGGAATACCGCCGGTGGCCGATGCCATTGTGAAAGGGTTCGAAGGATTTGACTACGACCTTGCATTCGAGGCAATGAAGACTTCGGCCATCCGTCCTGACAGAGGTCAGGATGTACGCATGAAATACAGTTACATCCCGTACGATCTGTTCGGAGAATCCGTAGCCTACGACCTTGAATACGCCATAGCGGATGCGGCACTGGCAAATGCTGCAAAACATCTCGGACGTCAGGAAGACCATCGGCACTTCCTTGAAAGAAGCCATTCATACAGGCATCTTTTCGACAAGGACCTCGGATTCATCAGAGGACGTGACAGCAAGGGAAGGTTCCGTCAGGAATACAGTCCTTTCAAGTCTGTCCACCGCGCCGACGACTACTGCGAAGGCAACGGATGGCAGTACACATGGCTGGTTCCGCATGACATCGACGGACTCATAGGATGTTTCGGAAGCAAGACAGCCTTCCTCAACAAACTCGACAGCCTGTTCACTGTACCGTCAGTCATCGAAGGCGATACCACTTCCCCTGACATCTCAGGACTTATCGGCCAATATGCCCACGGCAATGAGCCGAGCCACCACATCCTGTATTTCTACACCATGGCGGGGCAGCCATGGAAGACGGCAGACAAGGTGCGCGAAGTCCTTGACACAATGTATTCCGCTGCCCCCGACGGACTTGCAGGAAACGAAGACGTAGGCCAGATGTCCGCATGGTACGTGATGTCAGCGCTTGGATTCTATCAGGTGGAGCCTGCGTCCGGACGCTACTGGTTCGGTTCTCCTCTATTCGACAGCGCTTCTATAGAGGTCGAAGGAGGGAAGTTTACGATTACGACAAAAAACAACAGCAACGCCAACAGGTACATCACCGGAGTCACCCTCAACGGGAAGGCATACACAAAGGGATATATCAGACACGAGGACATCATGGCCGGAGGTGAACTCATTCTGGAGATGGGTCCGGAGCCGAAGGTATGGTATTGCGCTGAAGAGCCTGACGAATACATGGATCAGCGTCCGGCACCAGAAGACAGACTTTTCACATCTCAGGCAGTAGAGACAGAAATAGAGAGGGTCACAGGACTTCTCGAGAATCCGCGCCTGAGATGGATGTTCGCCAACTGCTATCCAAACACTCTCGACACCACCGTCCATCCGGTACAAAGCACTGACGGACAGCCGGATACCTTCGTATATACCGGCGACATCCCGGCTATGTGGCTGCGCGATTCAGGGGCTCAGGTATGGCCTTACCTGAGATATGTAAACGAAGACCCGGAGTTGAAGAGAATGATAGCGGGAGTGATAAGCCGTCAGTTCAAGTGCATATGTATCGACCCGTATGCCAATGCCTTCAATGTAGAACCTGTCGGAGCCGCCAACAAGAGCGACTGGCCTGCAGCAGATCCGTATGTGTTCGAGCGCAAATGGGAAATAGACTCGCACTGCTACCCTATCCGTCTGGCTTACGGATACTGGAAGGCCTGCGGCGACACCTCCGTATTCGGAAACACATGGCTTGATGCCATGCGCAATATCCTGTCGGTTCTGAAGGAGCAGCAGCGCAAGGAAGGTGACGGAAGATACCGTTTCCTCAGAGTCACCGACCGCCAGCTCGACACCAAATGCGTGGTCGGAAAGGGCAATCCTGTCAACCCCGTAGGGCTTATAGCATCCGCTTTCCGTCCCTCGGACGATGCGACGACATTCGAGTTCCTTATTCCGTCCAACTTCATGGCTGTCAGTTCTTTGCGCAAGGCTGCAGAAATCCTCGCAGAAGTGAACGATGAAGCGGAACTTGCCAGGGAATGCACTGCTCTGGCAGATGAAGTGGAAGAAGCCTTGAAGAAGCACGCCATCGTGGAACATCCGGTATTCGGAAAGATATATGCCTATGAAGTCGACGGTTTCGGAAGTCATTTCCTCATGGACGACGCCAATGTGCCGTCTCTCCTTGCGATGAGTTATCTCGGAGATGTTCCTGCAGACGATCCTGTATACATGAACACCAGGAAGTTCGTCTGGAGCGAGTCCAACCCTTATTTCCACAGAGGGCCGGCCGGGGAAGGTATCGGAGGGCCTCATATCATGTCAGAAGTGATATGGCCGATGAGCATCATGATGAAGGCATTCACCTCCGACGACGATGACGAGATCCGCGAATGCATATGCAGTCTCATGACCACCGACGCCGGGACCGGATTCATGCACGAATCCTTCCACAAGGACAATGCGGAAGTGTTCACCCGCGAATGGTTCGCATGGCAGAACACATTATTCGGAGAACTCATACTGAAGATCATCGATGACGGAAGACTTCACGTGCTGAACAGCATCCTGTAAAACTTTAACTAGTACACATGATTGTATGTCGGGTTTTTTGATTATCTTTGAAGGTTATTAAAACGTTTTATCAGAATATGGAAAATAAGATCAGGATAGCAGGAAATCCCCTGCCGGACATGCCTTGGGAAGAAAGGCCTGAAGGATGTAAGAACATAATGTGGAGATACTCAGCGAATCCGGTGATTCCGCGCGACCTTCTCCCGAATTCAAACAGCATATTCAACTCTGCAATCGTGCCTTTCAAGGACGGATATGCAGGAGTGTTCCGCGTAGATGACACCAATATCAGGATGACCCTCCATGTCGGCTTTTCAAAGGACGGCATCAACTGGGAACTCGACCCTGAGACCATAAAGTTCGAGTGCGACGACCCTGAAATCGGTACATGGGTATACGGATACGACCCTCGCGTCTGCAAGATCGAGGACAAGTACTATGTAACATGGTGCAACGGCTACCACGGCCCTACCATCGGAGTGGCATGGACAGACGACTTCAAGACCTTCCACCAGATGGAGAACGCCTTCCTCCCTTACAACCGCAACGGAGTGATGTTCCCCCGCAAGATCAACGGAAGATATGCAATGCTCTCACGTCCTTCGGACACAGGCCACACTCCTTTCGGAGACATCTTCTATTCAGAGTCTCCTGACCTCGAGTTCTGGGGCAGACACCGCCATGTGATGGCTCCGTCAGACTTCGAGAAGAGCGCATGGCAGTGCTGCAAGATCGGGGCAGGCCCGACTCCTATCGAGACTTCGGAAGGATGGCTCATGTTCTACCATGGAGTGCACCGCACATGCAACGGCTACAACTACTCGTTCGGCGCAGCCCTCCTCGACCTCGACGAACCGTGGAAGGTGATCGCGCGTACAGGTCCATACCTTCTCCATCCGGAGACCCTTTACGAATGCACAGGAGACGTACCTAACGTATGCTTCCCTTGTTCTGCACTTCACGATCCGGAGACTGGACGTGTGACAGTATATTACGGATGCGCAGACACAGTCGTAGGAGCATGCTTCGGCTATATCGACGAAATCATCGACTTCATAAAGAAGACAAACATCGAATAACCATATGAATATCACTAAGACTATCGTGACCCTGGCCTTGTCGCTCTGCCTTGCAGGCAGTGCTCAGGCCAAGGTCACTGACCATGTAAACCCGTTTGTCGGCACGACAAACTTCGGAACCACAAACCCGGGCGCCATCTGCCCTAACGGCATGATGTCCGTCACCCCTTTCAACGTGATGGGATCGGAACTCAACGTCCATGACAAAGACAGCAGATGGTGGTCGACCCCATACTGCTATGAGAACAGGTTCTTCACAGGCTTCTCTCATGTCAACCTGAGCGGAGTAGGATGTCCGGAACTGAGTCTAGTCCTGACCATGCCGACCACCGGCAGCGTACAGCCGGACCACCACATCTACGGATCCGAATACACAGGAGAACATGCTGAGCCGGGATACTACACCTGCGACCTGACCGCATACGGTATCAAGGCCGAGGCCACTGCCACCATGCGCACATCGGCAGAAAGGTACACCTTCCCTGCAGGCCGCAGCAACATCCTTGTCAACCTGGGAGAAGGACTGACCAACGAGAGCGGCGGATGGATCCGCAAGGTCAGTGACACCGAGATCGAAGGAATGAGACTGGCCGGTACATTCTGCTACAACCCTCAGGCAGTATTCCCTATGTATTTCGCCATCCGCATAAGCAAGACCCCTGCAGAATCCGGCTTCTGGAAGAAGCAGCCGAAGATGAAAGGAGTGGAAGCGGAGTGGACTCCGGACAACGGCACATACAAGATGTACACGAAATACGGCCGCGTGATAGCCGGTGACCAGATCGGCTACTGGTTCAGTTTCGAGACCGAAGAAGGCGAACAGGTGGAACTCCAGATGGGAGTTTCCTTCGTAAGTTGCGAGAACGCATGGGAGAATCTTGACGCCGAGCAGGACGGGTTCGCCTTCGACAAGGTCCGTCAGGATGCCGGACAGAAATGGGAGGACGACCTCTCGCGCATCATGGTCAGCGGAGGTACCGACAAGCAGAAGGAAGTCTTCTACACCGCACTCTACCACGCTCTTATCCATCCTAACATACTTAACGACGTGAACGGAGAGTATCCTCTGATGGAGAACGAGGGAGTTGGTCGCGTGCCTGCCGGAGAAAACAGGTACACGGTATTCTCTCTGTGGGACACCTACCGCAACGTGCATCAGCTGATGACCTTGGTCTTCCCTGAAAGGCAGAGGGACATGGTAAGGTCAATGATCGGCATGTACAAGGAGTGGGGCTGGATGCCGAAGTGGGAACTCTACGGTCGCGAGACCTTCACCATGGAAGGAGACCCTGCCATTCCTGCCATCACTGACACTTGGCTCAAGGGCATCCGCGACTTCGATATCGACACGGCTTACGAGGCATTCGTGAAGTCCGCAAACACACCAGGTGCAGAGAACCTCATGCGTCCGGATGTGGACCCTTACATCGAAAAGGGATATGTGCCTCTCGGATACTATGCTGCGGATCTCTCGGGAGACAATTCCGTATCCCATGCCCTTGAATACTATATCGCAGACTATGCCCTTTCACTCCTCGCAGAAGATCTCGGCAAGACTGAAGATGCAGAACTGTATAGAGAGCGCTCGTACGGCTACAAGAACTATTACAGCACAGAATCAGGCACACTACGTCCTATAACGATGGATGGAAAATTCCTGGATCCATTCGATCCCCGCCAGGGAGAGAATTTCGAGCATGTTCCGGGTTTCCATGAAGGCAGCGCATGGAACTACACCTTCTTCGTACCGCATGACGTCTACGGACTCGCGAAACTCATGGGCGGAAACAAGGCATTCGTGAAGAAGCTGCAGAAGGTCTTCGACGAAGGCCTGTACGACCCAGCAAACGAGCCGGACATTGCATATCCGTATCTGTTCAGTTACTTCAAGGGAGAGGAATGGAGGACTCAGGAGACTGTGGCAAAACTTCTTGAGAAGCATTTCACAACCCTTCCTGACGGCATTCCGGGCAATGATGACACCGGAACGATGTCGGCATGGGCAGTGTTCTCGATGATGGGATTCTATCCTGACTGTCCGGGACATCCGTCATATACCCTGACCACCCCTGCATTCGACTCGGTTGAGATCCGCCTCGACCCTGACCTCTGCAACGGAAAGGACAGACTGGTGATTTCCACTTCAGGAAACGGCAGGAGGATCCGCAGCATCCGCCTTGGCGGGAAGGCATACAATGCATACCGCATAAGCCATGAAGACCTGACAGGAGCAGGCACAATGCTCATCAACAGAAAATAACCTGAAACACCATAAATGATGACAAACTTCAGAAACGACTCACGAATAGTCATGACTCTGGACGCCGGAGGTACCAACATGGTCTTCGGTGCCATGCAATATGGCGAATTCATAGTCGAGCCTATCAGGCTGCCCGCCAATGCACATGACCTTGACCTCTGCCTCAAGACCATGGTAGACGGATTCAAGGCCGTCCGTGACCAACTCGACAGAATGCCGGCAGCCATCAGTTTCGCCTTCCCGGGACCGGCAGACTACCCCAACGGCATCATAGGCGGCTACCTGCCCAATTTCCCGTCATTCAGAGACGGAGTGGCTCTCGGACCATTCCTCAGGAAGAAGTTCGGAATACCGGTATATATCAACAATGACGGAGACCTTTTTGCCTATGGAGAAGCCCTCGGCGGCATTCTTCCGGACATAAACGAGAGACTCGAACTTGCCGGCAGTTCCAAGAGATACAAGAACCTTCTAGGCTATACCTTCGGAACCGGATTCGGCATGGGAATGATAGTCAACGGCATGATGAACAGAGGAGACAACTCATGCGTGGAGACCTGGTGTCTGCCGCATGCGAAGCGCAACGACATCATTGTCGAGGAGGGCGTATCGATCAGGGCCGTAACCCGTGTATACGGCGAACTGGCAGGATTCCCTGATCATGGTCTTACCCCTAAGGACATATGCGACATAGCGGACGGAGTGCGCGAAGGCAATGTCGACGCGGCAAAACAGGCATTCGCCGAACTTGGTGAAGTTGCCGGAGAAGCCATGGCTACAGGAGTGACTCTGACCGACGGACTGATTGTCATAGGAGGTGGCCTTTCTGTCATCAAACAAATTGTGCTATGATATGAGAAGTTTCAA
>JAFVHZ010000200.1 GCA_017474265.1 Bacteroidales bacterium
TCCCTGCTCCTGCACGCCCTTCACATACGGCACCACCATCTGGCCTGCAAGATACGGGTCCTCACCCATATACTCGAAGTTACGTCCGTTGAGCGGAGTACGGCAGATGTTGACTCCCGGGCCGAGAAGGATGTCCTTCTTGCGGTAACGAGCCTCTTCTCCTATGCTGATTCCATAAAGATGAGCCATCTCCTTGTCCCATGTAGCGGCAAGGTTTACCAATGCAGGGAAGGCAGTACATGAGTCGTTGGTCCATCCTGCCTGATCCCAGTCGTCCCAGAGCACTTCCGGACGGATACCGTGCGGACCGTCTGTGTGCCATACTTCAGGAATACCCAAGCGCGGAACACCACGTGAACTGAATTTGGACTGCGCAGTGGTCATTCCCACCTTCTCTTCCAGAGTCATGCGCGCCAGAGCGTCCTCCACCCTGTCTTCAATCGGAGCATTCGGATTGAGATAGACAGGACCGTCGAACTTAGGCTGCGAACAGCATGCAGCGAGAACAAGCGCTGCCGCTGACAAGATTGCGGTTCTTTTCATAAACAATATCATATTAATTCATATTCAATATCAAACTCGAAGGAGCATCCCGGCCCGATGCAGAAATCCACATATGGCTCGATGCACGCAACACGATGGTTGGACCAGAATACAGCCTTGGTCATCGGCAGGACGCATCGGCATCGTACCCCTCTTCCTGTCTGCTCATCACTGAGGACAAAAGCATTCGGACTGCCTTCCAGACCCTTTCCGGTTTCGTGAAGATTGCCTGTAAACACCGATTCGCCTTTCTGCAGAGTACGGGTGAAGCGGATTCCGCTTCCTGTAAATCCCACCTCGGAGTATTCCGCGCGCCAGTCTCCTTCCGGCTTGAACGGAAAGTCAAGATGACGAGATTCCCCGGTCTCCAGCAGACCGAGGGTGAAGAAATTGTGATTGTAGACATCTCCCTTCAGTTCCTTGCGTCCGGTATTCTTCAACTTATGGCTTATGCGGAAACTGTCCGGTCCTGTCAGAACCGTTTCCTTGAAATACTCATAGGCGTATCCCTGTTCTGATTCCAGAATGTGCCCCTGCACTATCGTGTCATCAGTTACGCACATAGTGCGACGACCGGGATTCAGCACCTTATGCAGTCGGAACCTGTCATATTCTCCATCCATCTTTTCAAGCATTCCGACACCGATCTTAAGGAAAGGTCCGCCGGCCTGCACCTCGTCAAGACCGATAGGACTGAACTCTTCGGCAGGTCCGCACACGGCATCATGCGCCACTGGGGAATAATTTTCAAACCACTGCTCCGCATAGTTGCATCCGCGGTACTCTATGCTCTCGAACACGCCGGCCCAATCGAACCTCGTGCCACGATAATAACCCTTCCCGCTGTCCGGAGCGTGAAGGGTTATCTTCAATGTATCATTTTTTATTGTCAACATAGATTTCTCTATATACTCGAAATGACGGACAGAAGTCCACAGAAATGACAGACTAAAGTCTTGTCGGGAATTCCGTTATTCTCAAGGTTGTACATCCATATGGTATCAGTTCGATCCAGACTTCCTCACCGGTATCGTCTCCGTCTTCACGGTAATAAGCGATCTGACCGGTAGAGCCGTTATATTCCTTCCATGGCTTTATCACGACCGCCTTCGCCCTGATCGAAACCGGAGCATTCTCCAGATTCCATGGATAAGAACCGTCTGACTCGCGTACTTCCACCTTGAAATTCTCAGACATCTTCTCAGGAGTCATATCCTTGAGGCGGAAGCCATAGTTCCATGGAGTATCCGACACACATGTATAATAATACGGCCCGTACTTACCCTCGTATGAAGCCTCGAATTCATGCTTCTCCCACTTTTCCTCCATTCGGAGAGAATATACCAGAGGACCTCTTTCGACTACAGTGGCGCCGTCATACCAATGACTTATCTTCACTTCCATAGGGAATGTGAGGGTCACCACATCACCCTTGGCCCATCTTCTGCCGATGCGCACAGTCTCTCCGGCCTTCGGCTCCGCACAGGCAGTCTTGCCGTTCACAAGCACCTGGGCACCGTCACACCATTCCGGAATGCGGAAGTACAATGGGAAATATGCATTCTTTACCTTCTTCGACGAGAAGTCCACCGTCACCTTCACGGTCTCGTCAAAAGGATAGAAGGTCTCCTGCTTCAGAACAGCGTCCACACCTTCGGCAACCTTTGCCGTAACGGTTGAAGGAGCATAGACGAATGCTGCCAGACCGCCATCCTTGCTTGCATACCAGAGGTTCTGTGTGAATTTAGGCCAGCCCTGGTGCATGTTGCATGAGCAGCACGGATAACCGTTCAAGACACCGAAAAGGTTGTCGTTGTCCTCGTGCTGAGTGACGAAGTTCCTCCACTCGCGCGAGCATGCTATCTGATTGGTCTGCTGGTAGTACTGACGTCCGTCATAGGCATCGGTAGCCTGGGTAGGCAGGGCATTGAATGCCACTCTTTCAAGATGGTCGGCCCACTGAAGGTCACCCGTAGCCTGAAGCATCTCCTCGAGAGAATACATCATCTCGACAGCAGTACAAAGTTCCGAGCCGCGTGTAGGATCGCCGAAATGCACCTGCTCGTCACCGGCCCAGAGTCCGGTAGGAAGACCGAAAGTCTGCCTCATGATCTTCAGGGCATTCTTCGGAGCATTGAGGTCCTTAGGATCGTGGGACTTCTGCCACCAGATCACAGGTTCCTTGAAACCATGGGCAAGGTTGACCGTATGCATCGAGTTCTGGGTCCTCAATTCGTTCGTCTCTCCCCAGAACATCGCAGTCCATGGTATTGTCTGACTATGGATGATGTCCCCAAGTTCGAGAAGGAAATCATCTCCGGTGATATTGTAGAGCCAGTAAACGATATCAAGGTTGTCGCCTCCGCGCCACTCGCCCCAGAAAGTCCAGTGGTCCAGGGGCTTTTCGGGAAGATTGGCCAACTGATACTTGAAATAACCTGTCATGACGTCGATGACACGCTCGTCACCGGTAGCCATGTAATACTGCTTCAGTATCTTGAGGGCAACCATCTTCGGCCACCAGTCCTCTGCTTTTCCCCTCTGGAAGCCTTCTATATATGGGCGCGAAATCCTGTTGCCGAAATATCCGTCCTCGGTCGCAGTGGTGAGCATGGCCTCCACCCACACGTTTGCCTTGGCGATAAGTACCTCGTCACCAAGTATATAGGCAAGAGGAACAAGGCCGTCTATCCAATAAGGACCGCGCTCCCATGTGTCGCCTTCTCCGCCGATCCATGCATTGTCCGGACCAACCACTTCCCTGTAAAGTTCATCAAGATGGCCGGTCATGCCGTCCTTCTGCCTCAAAAGCTGATCGTGAAGCCATCCGTCAGGCCTGATGGCACCAATCGGAAGTTCGGCATAGTCCGTCGGCACCAGAGGGTGACGGTTGAACAGATACTCCTGTGCAGATGCTGCAAATGACGATACCGCCAGAATGATTATTGCGAATGTCTTTTTCATACTATTTCTTAAAGAATCCGAGAGTTGACTTTATGGCACGCTTGCCTGCTGCCTGATCGTTTATGTAAGATGCATCCTTCACCCACATGCCTGTAGAGCCGCCGCCGTCAAGGTTCATCGCATGAACACAGCCGATGTTCTTCATGATCATCGCCACTTCCTCATGGGTGGCACCCTGACTTGCGTCAATGCGGCCGTCGCAGATGAAAAGGACGATCTTTCCGTCAGCAGTCACACCCACGGCTGTCCTGTCCGGTCTTCCTTCATATATGTCAAGTGCCCAGCACTCATAATTCGTGTAATAATTGCCGGCCTTGTTCTTTTCATGGTTGATGCAGCATTTTCCGTCATAAAGAAGCATAGGGCCGGTACTGAGGGCATTGTACGGATTCCAACTGACAGCCTTTGCCGGTACAGTCTCTGACGCCTCTCCGTATGTGGCCTCACCCACTACCGTAGTCATCGGCTGAGTATAGTAGTAATAAGTTCCGTACTTAGGTGATGCTGTCCAGTATGCTCCGGCCTTGCCGTCCGCATCCACTCCGATTATCGGCCTGGTGATGTTGAACAGTTTGCCGTCTCCCGCAGGGCTCCAATAGTTGTTGTATACATTGTCCACCCACTCCTGAGGCTTGCCGTCCACAAAGATAACACCTATGTGATAATTTCCAAAGACGCCCCCGTTGATCAGCACATAGCAGTCTTCCGCTTCTTCTGCCTGCTTTTCCAGAGTCTTGAGATTCGCTTTTCCTGTCGGAGTGTTGAGAACCCTGAAATCCACATCGGCAGGGTCGGCAACGGCATACCAGGCATTGAAGGCCCGTCCGTTCAGAGAAGATGTAGTCCTGTACACCTCCACTTCTGCAGGAAGAGACTCATAGGTCTGCTTCTCCCAGGTCAGGGCGATCTCTTCCGGCTGTGCGGCAAGTCTTACCTTCTGTGGAGCACTATAGACATATTCGTCTCCGTCCTTTATGTACACGCATGCCTGATATTCCTTGTCGGCATCAAGCACGGCATTCGGCACGATCTGGATCAGAGAGGTCTTTCCTGAAGGGAAATCCGGTCCTGCAACCTTTATGTCATCCACAGTAGGCACACCTTCTGCGCTGAAACACAATCCATGTTCAGGATTGGTTCCGGATATCTTTGCTGAATCGTAACTGTACGCAACGGCAAGATATGCATAGGTAGAGACCACCTCTGCCATCTGCGGCATCTTCTCATAATCCACCACCTTGAAATCATTGCAGTACACGATCTCCGAATGCAGTTTCATGTCTTCAGAAAGAGCCTGTACTCCGAAATCATAGACCTTTCCAGGAGTCAGGTCCGTGAATGTGTATGACTTGCTGTCGGCAGCGATCTGATCCAGAGGCTGGACATAGTATGAGTCCCCTTCCTTACGGAGGAACACCCTGTAGCCTGTCTCGCCCTGGGCATTGTCAGTCCAGATCAGTCTGACTGTTGTAAGGTCCGTCTGCTCGGCGACGAGGTCGGTGGCATCGGCAAGTTTCGATGACGCTTTGTCACCCTCTGCCTTTTCGGCGCATGAGGCTGCCGTCAAGGCAGCAACGGCCAAGATGTAAATAATCTTCTTCATATGATATTGTCTTTTTATTGCTTCTTGAAGAAACCGCAGGTGGCTCTTACTGCACGGGATGTCGAAGACCAGTTGTTTATCACACTTCCGTTCACGCTCATGGCACTTGATCCGCCTCCATCCAGATTCATGGCAGACACGCATCCCAGACCCTGCATTATTCTGGCGACATCCGGAAGTTTCGCTCCACCACTTCCACCTGCTTCATCGCAGACAAGAAGGACGATCTTTCCGTCATTCATATAACCCACCGCAGTTCTTGCACGGGTCGAGGCATAAATGTTATTTGATTTCCATCCCCAGATTTCATAATTGTTGTAATAACTGGCATATGTTGACGAATACGATGAAGACACCATAACCTTTCCATCATATACCAGCATAGGTCCGCAACTCAAGGCTTCCTTAGGGCTCCATGATTTCGGAGCATCAGGGAAAGTCGCACTTGCCAAAGGATATGGATGTGTTCCGGCCATTGCAGGGATTGGACGATTGTAATAATATGTATTTGATCCATCCGGTCTTGACACCCAGCATGTCGAAGGCTTTCCTGCAGCATCCACTCCGAAGATTGCTCGTGTAATGGTCTGATAATCACTGTCAACCTCACCCCAATATATGCCCAATTCTTCTATATATGTCTGAGTATGGACACTGTTCTGGATCACCACTCCAAGGTTGTGATTGGTTCCGAAGATGGTGCCGTTTACAAGCACCTGACATCCAGACTCGTCATCTTGAGTTGTTATCAACTTCGTGGAGCCTGGATTCAGCACCCTGAATTCAACATCACTGCTGCTTGAGCAGTCTGCAACTGCATAATGTCCCTTGATGGTCTGCCCTGCGCCGCCGGTAGCAGTAAAGGAGTACACCTTTATGGCAGATGAGATTCCTGAAGGGGTCACATCGGTCTTTGTGACAGGTATGATTCCCGGTTCCCCATCGAGTGCAGCCTCAACCACATCACTGTAATAATACTGCGAAGTCAGGTGGTCGTATATATATGCGCGGAATTTATATGTCTTGCCTTGATCAAGAATCGCATTCGGAATGACCTGGAATCCTGTTCTCGTCCCTGAAGTCTCAAAGGTCTGCCCCTTCTGCTTCGTATCTTCAACAGTCGGAACATGATCTGTACTGAAACATATTCCATGGTCAGGATATTCCATTGCAGAATTCTCCACGTTATAACTGAACGCTATGAAGTTGAAATTCTTGATTGGATCTGCGGTAAACGAGATGACAGGTATGTCGGCACTCACTTTGAAATCCTCATACCAGACGACTTCCGAGTCCTTGAAACTTCCGCCTTCGGTCTGCACACCGAAGTCATAGGTCTTGCCTTGCGTCAGTCCCGTCAGTTCACAACTTGTGTTGGCCTTGCCACTTATCGTCTTTACAAGAGTACCGTTGCCGGTCGCTCCGGCATCGCGCATATACACATTGTATCCTGCAGTCTGGTCAGCGGCGGAAGTACATTTCCATGACAATGAGACTCCGGTAAGAGATGTCTGTGAAGGAGTGATTGAAGACACTTCCCATGCAGCATTCCACTGGAAGCAACCAGGGTTGCCCCATGCAGGAAGTTGAGGGAACATAAGGATATTGTCATTTCTGTCGATTTCAAGAGGCGTTCCCTTGCTCACGATGTATTTGGCTGTCTTGCCGCTGTTATGCACGGTTATCTTGAACCCGGCATCGTAATTTCCCGGGAAGACCACAAAGTAAAGGACATTGTTTGCCGACAAACCTGACAGGCTCGTAAATTCGACATAATTCACAGCCTCTGCAGTCGGTTCCGCTACAGGCAGACCGTCAACGAACTTTATCTTCGCTTTTCCGGACATCTTCACTTCAGGATTGAGGCTTTCGATCTTCAGATAACTTCCCCAGGAAGTCGGAAGAGTAATGCCCATTATAGCACCCACATTGCGGAAATACAGATTATCCTCGTCAGATACCGATACAGAAAGGTTCATTCCGTTGCCGAAAGTGCCGTTAACAGCAGTCTGGACAGTAGGAAGAGTCGCAGTGATGGTACCGTCGGAATTCAAGGTCGCTCCTGTCTGAGCAGGATACAGAGCATAATATTCCGGAGACCACTGGGCACTGCCGGCAAATGTGGCCACTTTTCCGTCATCAGACACGGTGACATCTGAGAATGTCGTTCCCGCACCTGTACCGCTGAATACAGTGATGTGGTCGGATGTACTCCACCTTATGCTGAAATCATTGTTCAGCGTAGTCTTGCTTTCTATGCTTCCGTCAGGATAACCCGTGAATGACAGAGAGACCTTAGGTAACTCATTTACCGGACCGTCTGCCAACCCTCCTGCGCATGAGGCTGCCACCAATGCGGCAAGTGCTAGAAAAGCATATGTGAATAACTTGTTCATATGTTAGTCTGTTTATTATACATTAATGTTTTGCTCCGGTGATGAACTCTCCGAGTTCGTAGTAGAGTTCCTTATCCTTTTCCACTGAAGATGATGCCAGTTCATAAAGACCGTCTGTTCCTGAATAGAGTACTATCATCTTGTTTCCGTACAGTCCGAAATCCTTCATCTTCTGCATATATTCCCTGAAACGCGTCTTGTTTCTTTCTGCCCGCTTATTAGGGCTTCCCTGCGGCGTGCCTTCCGCATCATATGTGGTCATGACAGTCTCCAGGATAGACATGCTGGTCCTAGGAGAATCACTGCCGCTCCATCCGCCATCTCCATGCGATCCCTCAAACTCAAGTTCCATACAGAGATCATTCTCCTGTACATAACTCTTGATTGTGTCCCAACTTCTCCAGGAATCAAAGTATTTGTTCGGTTGGAGGGTTGTGGCGGTAAAACCGTAATCCTTCCAGTTCTTTATTGCAGTGTTATGTCCGGTGTCACTTGTGCTGTAACCATATGGTACCCAATACATTCCTTCGTTTACGGTTTTGCAGTATGCAGCGGCATCTGATATCACTGTCTTGAATTTCTTGTATTGGGAGTTATATGACTCAGAAAGACATTCCTGAATGATGTAGAAGCCGGCAAGTTCGATATGTTCGTAGTTCATTGCCGCAAAACGCGCACGGACCTGATTGATCATCCATTTATATGCCTTCTGCCTGTGCTCGACCTTAGAAAAATCCATTGTTTCTCCGTCTATCGTTCCCCAGTATTTCGTAGAAGAACTTTTGTCAGCGAACTGCTTGAAATAAACAGGATCCGGCAGAGAGAACACAATATACCTCTTATGAGGATAAGGGCCTGCAGTAGCAACTGCCTCACCTATACAGTCATCAAGGGCCTGGAAACCGTATGTGCCGTCAAACCAGTAGTCCAACTGCTGTATCCACTGCTCCTTTCCTGCCGAATAAGTCTCTGTGTTTGCAAGGTCATATACATACTCCGTTCCATTATGACGGGTATTGAATTCCAATGCCAGGAAAGCATCGAAGAACCAGTGGTCCTTTCCGTTCTTGTCCGTATATACGGCATGCTTCTTCCAGCGCTCCTTGGTCCAGAGGTATGGAACCCTGTCAGGATTTCCGCCATAGCAGAGAGTCATGTCAGATAGCGAAGGTATCTCTCTTCCGCTTTCGTACGGATAAGGCCATGCGAAATTCTTTACGGTCAGTCCGATTTCGACGATATCAGAGTTCTCTTTGACTGTCTTTCCCTTTGTCTGTATTCCGAACACATATTCGGTCGCTGTCGTAAGGTCAGAAAAACAATATGACTTCGTTTCTCTGCCTATCTCTTCCTTGAAATGGCTGCTGTTGAATTCGGACTCGGATTTCGGACGGACATAAAGATTGAATCCCACATTTGCACTCGACCAGCACTCCCAGTTGAAAATAACAGCATTGCTGGTTTCCTGTATATAGGTTATATTTTCCGGTTTGACGCATTCAGCATCGCCTGCATCAGAATCCTGAAGTTCCTTCCATCCGATCAAGGTATAAGGATCGGCATAGACGACGTCCGAATGGTTGTTGTATGCTCCACGGGTCTGCACGCCGAATTCATATGTTCCGTTCTCTGTCAGATTTCTGAAAGTGTACTCTGTCGCATCAACTGCGGTAACGGCAGTGTTCACGACATCTCCTTCCTTCTTATACACCATGAAACCTGTTTCTGCGCTTGACCCGCAGGTCCATGTAAGTTTTACCGAAGCCTCGTCCTGCTGGTCTATGACAAGACCTGACGGAGCGATGCACTTGTCCACCTGAGGAAGTGTCATTTCCGAAGACCATACTATTTCAGAATCTTTATATCCATCTTTAGTCTTGGTCTGTACTCCGAAAACATATGCGGCACCAGTCGTCAGGCCGGATACTGTATACGCTCTGATTTCTGATGACACGGTCCCGACAAGGCTTCCTGATCCCTGACTCCCTTTTACCTTGGCATAGATATTATACCCGTCGATCATGTTTCCGTCTCCGGATGCCGACCATTTCACAGATACACCTGCAAGACCGCTAGGCCCTGCAAGTTCAGCATTGACATCAAAAGGCGCCGACGTCGAATTCCATCCTGCCCAAAGACCATCGGCATTAAAGAGCATGACATTATCATTCCTCTTGAGGGACAATGTCTTGGAAGTACTGAATACGGCCTTTGACGTCGGAACATATTTACTAGTGAATATTATATCGAATCCCTTGTAATCTCCAGGATAAACGACGAAATAGTATACATCTCCGACTTTTGTCGTCGCACATGTTGCTTCTACGTAATTGACTGCAGATTCAGACGGAACTGCGACAGGCACCCCATCCTTCATACTGATTATAGCATCTCCCGACATCTTCACCGACGGGTCATGACTGACTATCTTGATGCTGTTGGCATTAGCGGTCGGACATTTCACGGCAAGAAGCGCTCCCACATTCCTGAAATGGAGATCGGCCCCCCGGGTCTTTGCCACGGCAAGATTCATTTCATCGGCAAAAGAACCTGCAAGAGCAGTCTGCAGCGAAGGAAGTTCCGCAGTTATCTTTTCTCCATCTGATGCATACACCGCGGCATCCTGTGCAGGATACAACGCGTAGTAAGTATCAACCAGGTCGATCTTACCGGTAAATTCAGCAACCGTACAGTCATCTGAAACAGCGACATCACTGAAAACAGTCCCCTTGCCATCACCGGCAAATACGGTAATATGATCTTCCTCGTCCCACAGGATATTGAATTCGTTGTCTATGGAAGTTTTGGTTTCCATATCCGAATATCCGGTGAAAGTCTTTACAACAAGACCATCACCAGGCTCTTCAATAACTTCATTGACACAGGACAGCACCATCGGAACAAGCATTGCCCACAAAAAAAGAAATGATGATTTATTCATGAATACGCCAGATTATGACCAACCCTCGCTCCAATCATCCTGATTGCCGTATCCCTCTCCTGTCGGAGAATCATAAAGAAGAACCGAATCTTCAATCTCCACTTCGATTATCTCCATTTCCGGAGCAACATATGAAATCTTCTGCATAAATTTGTAAATATTTGTAGTGTAGTGTGGTGTGTTTTTGTATTTCGGGTGCAAAAATAGAAATTTATTCTTGGAAATTGCAAGAATTTATCTACTTTTGCACCACACTACACCACACATAATTTAAAAACCTCATTTTTCGACACATGAAAGGTACTCACAAGCATTATAAATGGGAAGTTCTGGCCCTCTTATGGATGGCGTATCTGCTCAATCAGGCAGACCGTCAGGTGTTCAACACAGTGCTTCCTGCAATCCGTGATTCACTGGGCATCGGAGACACCGAAGTCGGACTCATCGCGACCATCTTCAACCTCTGCTATGCCTTCATGGTGCCTTTCGGAGGAATGGCCGGAGACCGTCTGAGCAGAAAATGGGTGACGACCATCGCCATCCTCTTCTGGAGCGTCGCGACCATGTTCACCGGACTCGCTACAGGCGTGGTGATGCTCATCCTCCTGCGAAGCGTCGCTACAGGCGGTGGAGAAGCATTCTTCGGTCCGGCAAACTACTCGCTCCTGGGACAATACCATACTGATACCCGCGCACGCGCGATGTCAATACACCAGACCTCTTATTATGTGGGTGTGATCCTCGCGGGATGGCTTGCAGGACATATCGCGGACAAACTCGGCTGGGAATACTCGTTCATAATCTTCGGTGCAGCCGGCATCGTCTGGGGCATCGTGATGGCAATCCGTCTCAAGGACAAGAAGGATGCTAATGAGGGGGGGTCAGAAAGCGTTGCTGCGCCATCTGACGAGAAGAAGCCCGGCATCTTCGACGGCTTCAAGACCGTCTTCACCACTCCTACAGCCCTCGTTCTGACCATCGGATTCAGCGGATTCATCTTCGTGATCACAGGATACATGACATGGGTTCCTGCTTTCCTTCAGGAAGAGTTCGGCCAGACTCAGGCTGCCGCAGGATTCAACTCGATGTTCTGGACATACGTCGCGGCTTTCGCCGGAGTCCTCCTCGCAGGTACGCTTTCTGACAAGATCGCAGTCCGCGACCGCAAGGTAAGAATGGTCATCCAGGGCGTCGGCCTCATTCTCGGAGCCGCATTCCTTTTCTTCGTGGACGGCAGCATGGCCCTCTGGCTCATCTATTTCTGCTTCGCCGGCTGGGGATTCTTCAGAGCGTTCTTCGACGCCAATATATATACGGTATTGTATGATGTTACTCCTGCAAGACTGCATGCATCGTGCTCAAGCGCCCTCATCACCACGGGATTCGCCGTAGGAGCACTCGCTCCTGTGATTCTCGGAGCCATGAAGGAAAGCATGGGAAGCCTCTCGGCGACCTTCCCTGTACTCGGAGCGGTATGGATCGTATGCGGAATACTGATGCTCGTTGTCAGCAAGACCAACTATCAGAAGGATTACGACAAGATCAACAAGTCATTATAATGAAAGCAGAACTTAAATCAAGGAAGCCGAAGGCAGGACTTCTGCTGATCGCTTCCCCAAGATTCAAGAATCTCTACGGTCCTCAGAGAGGCACCTATGGAGAAAGAAAAGAAAAAGCAGTCAAGGAAATCATGGACACCATGGACTTCCTTGACTTGGTGTATCCGGGCATCACCTACGAAAGGGAA